>CALBCO010000154.1 GCA_937927265.1 uncultured Verrucomicrobiae bacterium
ATTTGTCCTTTTCCCCAACAAGTCAGGATTCCAGGACTTACAGAATTGCAGCCCCAGAAAACGGGGATAGTCCTTGGAAAACCACACTCAAAAAATAAGTCACGATAGTGTCGGCGTCAACGTGATCGTTGGTCCGTGGTGCCGCGCGCCGGCGGCAGTTGGGTCTTGCCGAAGGATCAAGGTGGACTGGTGCAGCCGTACCGTTCGATGGCCCACTGGCGGACTTGGGCGGCGGCGGCCTGTTCGCCCGCGCCCCCCAATAACTGTACCAACTCCGCGTTGGCTTGGCAGAGATCAGCATGGACGAGCGGGCAATCGGGATTGAGTCGCCGTTCTGACGTCGCACCGCGCACGGCGTCCGGGACGCTGCGCATTTCGTAGAGTTCGACCAGAGCGCGGCGGGCGTCGTCATTGGCGGGGTCCAACACTGCTTGTTGCCAATAGCAGAGCGTGGCGGCTGTCCACTGTCCCTCCATCCGGTAGGCAAATCCCAACCGGCCGTGAGCTTGCGGATCGAGCGGACGGACCTGCCGGGCAAACATAAATGACTCGATCGCTTCTTCGGCCCGGCCCAACCGCAGGTAGGTCTGTCCCAATTCCTCCGCGGCTGTTGCCCGGCCGAACGGTCGGAGTCGCACTGGATCTTTACCGAGCCGAAGTAGCCGCTGTCGGTTGGCTGCCTCTTGTTGTTCGAGTAATTCCATCGCCCGCAATAGAATGTTGAGCGATTCCCCATACCAGTGAAGACTGGCTGCTGTGTGTTGTCGGCTGCCGTCGGGAGCCACGGTTGCCGAACGGTCGCCTTTGAGGCGGTACAGTCCACCGGCGGTCAGACAGACGCTGGGGGCGTCAGGTAAAATGGCTCGTGCGCGATTCACTGCGGCTACGGCAGCGTCTTGCCATTGCTCCTCGCGCCCCAAGATGGCTGCCAGCCCGGCATAGGCCCGGTAACTGTTGGGGCTGGTGAAAACCAAGCGCGTCCAAAAGGTGAGATCATCTTGCCAATCCAAGTTGCGCCACGCCGTTCGTACGGCCAACACAGTTACCAAAACCAGCGCACAGCCAGTGGTCCACGGTCCCGGCCGTTGGTTCTGCCATTGTTGCCAACTCCAGACCACCACGGTTGCAAATCCCACGCTGGGCAGGTACAAAAACCGCTCTGCCATGGTTGTGCCGCAGAGCAGAAACAAGTTCGAAGTCGGCAGCAGCGCGAGAAAGAACAACCCGATTCCGAGCGAAAGCAGCGGTTGCCGCCGGCGCGAGCGGATTGCCAAGGTTACGAGCCCGGCCACGATACTGGCAGCCAATATCACCTGTGGGTCGCGGCTAGTCGTGGCCAAAGGGATTTGGTTGTATGAATAGTCAGCCGTCAACGTTTGAGGCCAGACCATCAGCCAGAGATACCGGCCAAGGATTTTTAGCGCGGTAAGGCGGGCTGTCCAGAAATCGCCCCCTACCAGCGCGTTGTCCGCCACGGTGAACAGTAGCGGTGGCGACGCCGTGAACAACCACTGGCGAACTGCCCACCATAACGCCAGCGGTGGCAGGACTGCCCACCAGCCCGCACGCAAGGAGGCTTGAGCGTTGGCCCGCCATCCCGCCTCCCTGCGCCAGCGGTAGAGCGCGTCGTAGAACAATAAAACCGCCGGCAGCACCACGGCGTTTTCTTTGCTGAACAGGCCGAGCATCGCCAGCGCCAGCAACCCGGCAAGGCGTGTCCAATCGGCAGGTGGCGTGCGCGCGTACACCCACAACGCGCCGAGGACCCCGAGCGCGGCTAGCAACTCGGCGC
Source organism: uncultured Verrucomicrobiae bacterium (assembly GCA_937927265.1). Lineage (GTDB taxonomy): Bacteria > Verrucomicrobiota > Verrucomicrobiia > Palsa-1439 > Palsa-1439 > CALBCO01. Next base: position 1,793 of record CALBCO010000154.1, read on the forward strand.
GCCCGACGATGTTGGTCACCGCCTCGGTATTGACCGGATGCACGGCAAAAAACGCCGCGCCCAGCCATGCCAGTCCTGTTGCCCCGGTCAGCCGTCGCATCAACGCGTACACCAAAATGATGTTCCCCAAATGCAGGGTAAAATTAACCAGATGAAAACCTATCGGCGACGTTCCAGTCACGGCGCGGTTGATGAGGTATGACAAGGTGGTCACAGGACGGTACAATGCCTGGCCCACGCGCGGCCACCAGTATTCCTTCGTCAAGATCAGGCGCAGGTTTTCGCGGGTCACGGCGGAGAGCCGCGGGTCTTCGAGAACAATCAGACGGCTGTCAAAAACCAACTCGCCCTGAAAACTGTTCGCATAGGCGAGCAGTGTCAGCGCCGCAACAAGGAAGATTGGGCGTGTCGTGCTCAACGCAGTTTGACGGCGAACTCGGCAACCTGCGGTTGCGCCAGGCGGGCGTAGTCGGCATAACTCATGCGCACTGCGTCCGTGTGGGTACCGCCCTCGAACACGATGAACTCAGCATCGGTCAGACTGCGGTCCACATATGTCGGCAAGCCGTACAGACTTCCAAACGGCGGCATCGTGCCCACCGCGCAATCAGGAAATTGCGCTTGAAGGTCCGTCTCGGTGGCGAGCATGGTGCGTTGGCCAAGAATCTGGTCCAACTTTGCTAGGTCCACCCGATGATCCGCCGGCAAGACAGCCATTAGCTTGCGGTCGCCGGCTATAACGATGACGACTTTGGCATGGTTCCTGCCTTTGACGTGTTCGATGGCGGCCAATTCTTGCGCGGTGAACGCAACGGGATGATGGATCACCTCGTACTGCACTTTCCCGTGGTTGAGGAATTCCAACAATTTGGTCGGTATGCCCATGATGCACCTCCGTGAGGAGTATAGTCCTCCGCCCAGGCGGTGGCAAAGCTGCTCACCAGAATTGCCATGCTCCCGTGGCCAATACCCACACTGCTAGCACGGCGTTGCTGACTGCATGGGCGACGATGCACGCCCGCAGGCTTTTCGTCCAGTAGAACAAGCCGTTGTACAGCGCTCCACAGATCAGGCCCGCCAACCACTGATCGTGTTCCACGGCAAATAACCCAGTCGTGAAGAGAAACGAGGTCCAAGTGAACACGCCCAGTGGTACGGTTCGGAAATTCTCGTTCACCAACCAGCGAATCAGAAATCCGCGCCAAAAGAGTTCTTCCATGAACGCCACCACGACGACCGCGCCAAAAACCCGCGAGCCGATAAACGTCCACCGGGCCAGCGGTGAACCAATTGTGGTCGGATCAAACACGGCCGGGGCCGGGGGCGGTGGCGGGGGGGCGCCGGTCAGCCGGTTGAGCCACACGTCCAGCCCGTGTTGCAATTCGCGAAGTTTGGGATAATACGGGTCGAGCGCGATCCAGATGACAATGGCCACGAAGCCGGTCAGCACGGCCCACGACAGGGCGGCGGCCCCGCCCGGCGCGCCGGGGGGAGGGGCTTGTTGCCATTCCACGTAATGCCGCCGGCAATACCACAAGGCTCCGGCCACCGTGATGGCCTTCAGCGGATACAACCCAGCGACGTTCGCGGGTGATTCCACCAGCAAGAACGCCATGTAGATCGCCATGGGGGCGACATACGGCACCCACTGTTTCTGGTTCATGGTGGCGGGCGGCTCGCCGCCGGTGGCGCGTTCGTGGCGGTAACGTCGCGCCGGAAGATGCCGCGCAGCAGCCAATGTTTTTTCAGTCCTTGGACAAGGTTGTCGGTATTCACCACCAACCGGGAAATCTCCGCGAGAATCTGGTCGTTGGACTGGACTTGGCTGTTGAGGTTGCTGGTGAGTTCGGCCATGTTCAGCAACGTGGCGGTGAGTTGCGTGTTCAAGTTGGCCAGCAACGCAGCGGCTTCGGCGTTAATGTTTGTGGGAAATAACCATTCGCCGAGCGCGCCGTGCGGGTCGCGCAAGTGGGTCGTGATCACCGTGATGTTGCGGACGACCGGCTGGAGATCGGCCACGGTTTGGTTGAGGTTGGTGAGCAAACCGCCGGCGCTGTCGAGGACAAGGTTCAGGCGGTTGGTGGTGACGAGGATGCCCGGCAGGGCGGCTTCCACCACGTCCAGCAACCGCTGGGCGCGCTCGGTGACCGACGGGTCTTCTTCAGGCGGGACAAACGGGCCTTGGGGCGTTTTCGTCAACGACACCCACCGGCCGTCCACGAGCACTTCGATGACGCGCCCGTTTTGCTCTCGGGCCGTCGGCGAACCATCGTAACCAGTGAGCAGTTCCAACCGGCGCGCGCCGAGGAAACCGGCGGCGACGATTTTGACCTTCGAGTCGGACCAAACATAGCCGTAGTAGGGACGTCGCACGTTAAAGCCGACCATCACCTTGTACCACGAGCCGGGCGGCATCGCTTCGATGCGGGTGATCTCGCCCACGGAGAAACCCATCAACATCACGTCATCTCCGACTTTCAGGCCTTCCCCGCTCTGGACGTAGGTGTGATACGGGCAGGTGGGAATGAACCACCCTTTGCGTTGGGCGGTATGCCAGAGGTAATACAGGAAGCCGGCGACCAACAGCAGCGTCGCCAAGATCACAAACAAGCTGACGATTTTTTCAACCCGCCGCAGCCGGGTTCGCAGTTGAGGAGTGAGGTCTTGCAACGCCATGGCGAATCTCATTCAGGCACACCGGCGGGGTCGCTGGCAAGCAATTGTTCGCCTTGGATGACGGCCCAGCGGTTGGCCACTGCGCGCCAAGGCCGGAAATCATCGGTGGCGACCACCACTGTCACGCCCGTCTGCTGTTGCTCGCCCAAAACATCCAGCCACCACTCCTCCCCATGTCTGCCCGCTCCGACCAGTGGTTCATCGAGCAGCAACACCTCCGTCGGAATGATCAACGCCCGCATCAAGGCCACCCGTTGCCGCAACCGCGCGGTCAGTCGGCTTGGCTTTAAGTGCGCCACCGCAGTTAACTCCGCTCGCGCCAACGCCGCCGCCACCCGGGCCGGCCATTCCGCCGGCGCGCCGTCCTCATGATACAACAACGGCAACGCAATATTGTCGGCTACCGTCAACTGATTGAACAGCCGGCCACCGTGCGCGAACACAAACCCGAGTCGCCGCCGGCAGGCGATCTGTGTCCGCTCGCTGGCAATGGCCAAATCGTTGCCGAACAACCGTAGCGTTCCGCGGCCCGGTCGGTTCAACCCCGCAGCCGTCGCCAACCACGCAGACTTGCCACAGCCGGGTGCGCCTCCGATCACCCAAAACTCGCCGCGAACCGCCCGCCAGTTCACCCCGCGCACGAGGGGACGGCCTGTCGCCTCGTCCAACACTTCCACATCAATCAATTCAATCAAAGGGTCGCCGCTCATACCAACAGGTAGCCCACGAGAAACACCGCATCCACCAACACGCACCCGACAATGCTCTCCACCACCGCCCGGCTCGTGACCTCTGCGACGTCTTCGATCTGTAACGGTCGGGCCAACCCATGATAGCAATTCACCACCGCAATCACCGCGCCGAACAACGCCGTCTTCAACCCCAACAACACAAAATCCTGCCAGCGCAACACATCGTTCAGTTGCGCGAAGTAGGCCGCCGGTGTCAGCGGCACGTCCTGCAAAAACGCAAACAGGTACCCGCTCACTACTGCGACCAGGATGAGATACGTCGTCAGACAAAACACCGAGACCGCCAACGCCACCACGCGCGGCACCACCAGATAATGCACCGGATCAATCCCCAACGACTCCAACGCTTCGACCTCGCCCAACGCGCGCGCGGTGCCGAGTTCCACCGCGTTGGCCGTACCCGACCGGGCCAGCACCACCAACGCCGTCAACAGCGGCCCCAGCTCGCGCACCACCACCGTCACCATCACCGTCCCGATATACTCGTGTGCGCCCACTTTCGTGAGTAGCGCGACCGTCTGCCCGATGATCACTAGCCCCAACGCCAACCCCAGAAAACCCGTCATTGGCAACTGCCGCACCCCGGCCCGCCAAAGATGGGCTGTGACCAGCGGTCCGATGACGCGCCTCGCCTGCCGCCGTTTCGTCACCAACACGCTCAACGTGATGACAGTGAACGCGCCGAGTTCATACAATCGCGTCAGGCCTGGCAGGATGCCGGTCGCACTCATGACACCAACGCTCCATACCGCAGATTGCGGGTGCTGACGACGATCTCCCGCGCGCCGAGCAACTCCATGGCCACGACAAATACCATCCCGCCCGGCACAATGATGTCCGCCCGTTCCGGTGGCAACCCCGGCACCTTCTTGCGTTCCCGCAACGGCAACGCATTCAACCGGCTCACCCACGCCCGCAAATCTTCCTGTGTCAGCCGAGCCTGATCCAACGGGGTTGAACGGAAATCCTGCCCGTCCATTCCTCTCGCCACACGTGCCAACGTCGTAATCGCACCGCCCGTGCCGATGAACCGACATTCGGCCAATTTGTTTTGTTGGCAGCGCGCGGGGACCCACCCCGCCGAGGCCGTCAGTGACTCGCCCGACGGCTGGCTGGGCCAGTTCGCCCTGCCGGTCATCACCGGCAACAGCGTCCGCCGCAGATGCTCCGTCAACCTGGCAAAGTCGTCACCAAACTGTTCCAACAACCGTACCGCGCCCAACGGTAAACTCTTCCATTCTTCCACCCTTCCATCCTGCCCGCGCACCAGCTCCGCGCTGCCGCCGCCCACATCCAGTACCAGCAACGGTTTCCCCGCCCAGTCCGGGTCGCTCGTCACGCCGCGAAAAATCAGGTCCGCCTCGCGTTGGCCGCTGATCACCTCCACCGGTAACGGACACGCTGCGAGGAAGTCTTGCGGGTTGGCCGCGTCGCGCACCGCGCTGGTGGCGAAGGCGCGGATGTCCGCTGCGCCCAGTTGCCGGGCGACTGCCACAAACTCGTCCACCGTCGCCACGGTGCGCTCGATGGCTTTCATTGAAAGCCATCCTGTCCGGTCCACGCCTTCGCCGAGCCGGGTGGTTTTGTCTTTGGCGGCGACGGGGTTGATGTGGCTGGCGGCCACGTCGGCGACGAGGAGTTTGACGGTGTTGGTCCCGATATCGATCACAGCCCGGCGCATACTGGCCGGATAACACCTCCGGCTAAAAGAAACAAGCCGCCGTTTTAGCGGCACAGGGCGAAGGCATCTAAAAAACAGCGGAAATTCACGCTTTCGTCATTCCGAGCTTGCGAGGAATCTTTGTAAATGCAACCGCCCTGTGCAGCGGCGCTTCTGTAAAGCGCCGATCTCAGCCAACAACGGCGGCCCACAGAGCCGCCGCTGCACCACACGCACAGGGTTGCGTTGGTGGGGGAGTGTTTGTTACTCTGCACGCCGCGAGTTTATGAAACCGGTGGGCAAATTTCAGGGAATGGGCCGTGGCATGGCCATTGGGTGCGACATGGTGGCCGGGGTCGGCGTCGGTGCCCTGATCGGTTGGTGGCTGGACAAAGTCACCGGCTGGTCGCCGTGGTGTTTCATCGTGTTTTTTGTGCTCGGTGCGGCGGCGGGTTTCCGGATGGTCCATGCG
>CALBCO010000155.1 GCA_937927265.1 uncultured Verrucomicrobiae bacterium
TCAGTGCAGTGCTCTACCAACTGAGCTACCTCGCCACCGAACGCGACCATGTCTAACGTACCCTCCGACCCATGTCAAGATTGGGGCACGCTGACCCAACCCGCCGGCCCGTGACACACCGCCGATCGGTCATCGTGTCCCATTGTCCAGCCAAATCGCCAACTCTGTTGGCGGATGTCGTTGATTTTCACGAACTTTGGTCACCAGCAATCGCCCCGGCATGGCCGGTGCTAGAGGAATAAATGGAGGAAAGCTAAAAAGAAACGGAGGTGAATGATTATGGCACTGATTCGTTGGAGCCCGAAACGAGAGCTATGGGATCCGTTCGCACAGCTGAGCGAGATTCAGGATGAGATGAACCGTCTGTTTGAAGCCTCGCTCCAGCGGCGAACGAGCGGGGAAAGATTTTTCGCTCCGGCCATGGACCTTGTGGAGGAGAAGGATCATTTGACGTTGCAAGCGGACCTGCCCGGCCTCACCAAAGACGACGTGACCGTGACCGTGCAGGACAATTACCTCACGATCAAAGGTGAAAAGAAACACGAAGCCGAGAGCAAAGAGGCCAACCGCTATATCAGCGAGCGAGTTTATGGTCAGTTCGCCCGCACGATCGCGTTGCCGACCACTGTGGATGCAAAGAGGATCGAGGCGCGGTTCAAGGATGGTGTGTTGCGCGTGACGTTACCGAAGACCGAAGAGGCCAAACCGAAACAGATTGAAGTAAAGGTCAATTGACCTTCGCCTCGCCTGCGGGTGATTCAGAAGCCGGGCCGATGGATGGCTCGGCTTCTTTTTTCTCCGTCGGCCGCAACAACTCCGCCACCTGTTGCTGCACGTCTTCAAGTTGGTCGAGCCGCAGATGCGGATCCGGCAACGTGAACGATTCGCCGTTGATACTGTGTTCGTACACGAGAAGCTCCCGCCCTTGTGCATCGGTCACAGTGTCGCGGTGCTTCAGAATCCGTTTACGTTCCAGCATCACTGCGAGGATATAACAGGCTGGGGCTTTCGCCGGGTCGGCTTCAGCGACTAATTTCTTGAGCAGCGTTTCCGCCGTGTCCTTTTGAATGGCCTCGGGTGCTGGCGGCGGGGGCTGTTTATATTCGCCCTGCCAGTACGACAACACGCCGTCCCGCGAAATACCGCGATAACAGGCATCGCAAAGGTCGCGCCGCGTATAACCCGCGTCAGCTAGTGACAACAACGTGTGATACCGGGCTTTATCGGCAAACGGTTGCTGACACGCCGTGCAGGCGTGCGACCGAGGTTGAATGTCCCAATCGGTTGTCATTTTGATTGCGAAAACTGGCTGAGATTATATGATGACGCGCGGAGCTTGTCACCTCCCGCATGTTAAATTCAAGGAGACAGTTGCTGTGGGTTGCCGTGCTGGTTGCCGCCCTGAACGGCTGTGGGCGTGGCGCGGCTGTCGAGCAGAGTTACCGGACGGCTCTCGCCTACTTCCAAGAAAAGAAATACGCCAAAGCCGCCGAATACTTGGAGCAAGCCGTTGCTGCGGTACCGGAACATGCGCCGGCGTGGAACTTTCTCGGCGTCTGTCAACTCGAATGCGGCCAAACCGAAGCCGGTCTCCAAAGTCTCGCTCGCGCAGTCCAACTCAACCCGCAGTACATAGCCGCCCATTACAACCTCGGCGTCGCTTACTTGGAACACAATCAAGCCGATGCAGCCATCACGCATCTCCGACAAGCGGCCCAGGCTGACACCGCACCGGCGGATGTATTGCTCCATTTGGGCCGGGCTTACAAATTGGCCGGCGCACTACTCCAAGCCGAACAAACCCTGACCAGGCACCTCACCCAACACCCGGATGCCATCGCGTTCAACGAACTCGGCATCATCCACGTCTGGCAACGCAACTACCTCCGCGCCGAAGAGGCTTTCCGTCGCAGCGTCGCCGCTGATCCCCGGTTCGCCCCGGCACTTCACAACCTCGCCTGGCTCGAACATCATCACCTCGGCCGCCTCCGAGACGCGATCACCCACTATCAACAATATCTCGACCTTCTCCCCAAGCACCAACCTCGCGAAGACCTCCGACTCACCATCGTGCAACTGGAAAAAGAACTGGCCTCGGCCGCTAAATCCCAAGAGATGGCCGCCGTGGTTGCGCCGGTACAGGTCAAACCGGCCCGACCGGTGCCACCATCACCACCACCTCCTCCCGCTCCCCCTACACCCCCGACTGTCATCACCGCCCCAGCACCACCGGCGGCCCCCGAGAAAAAAGAAGAGGTCGTTCTCGTCACTACGCCGCAGCCGCCACCACCACCACTGAAAAAACAACGGATTCCGGTCGCTACCCAAGCCCCCGCCGCCGGTAGCCGTACCAAGGCCGCGCCGTTGTTCAACGAAGGCGTCAAACTCCAACAACAACGCAATCCGCTCGGCGCGATTGCCGCCTACAGCAAAGCGGTCGCCACCGACCCGTCCTTTGCCGCCGCGCACTACAATTTGGCCATTGCCTACCGCGAGACCGGCCAATTGGAGAAAGCTCTGGACCATTATGAGTACGCCCTGTTGGCCGATCCGAAATACACGGACGCCCGGTATAACTACGCGCTACTCCTGCAACAACAAGGCTACACCGAAGATGCCGCCCGCCAATTTGAAGAAATCCTCAAAACCCATCCCAAAGATGCCGGCTTGCATTTGTCGCTGGCAACAATCTATGCGCGGGACCGTGCCACGGTCGCCCAAGCGCGCGACCATTATCAAACCTACCTCAAGCTCCAGCCCAATTCCCCACTTGCCCGTGAGATCCGCGACTGGCTCGAAAAAAATCGCTGACCCCCAACCCTTACGAAGGATTGTGGTGGCGCAACGCCGGCCAGATCAACCGGTGAGTCAACCGACCCCACAACGAGTATTCCCGCACGCTCCCCCGTATGAAACCGCAAGGCAATGCGCCCAGTGCCACCAGCAGCAATGTCACAATGATCAACCACCGCACCCCACCGGCCACGGCTCCTAGCCGCGCTTCCTGATCCGCAAACCTCCGCGCCGCCCATTCCCGCAACCGCATCCGAAACTTCCGCACCAACTGAAACGCAATCAGAGCAAACACCACCACACTGACGGCCCCTGTGCTTTGCCGCGTTATTTGACTGGATTCGATCAACAGCTTGTTTGTCCAATGAAACAACCCAGCCCCGGTCACAAAAAACACCGTCCACCCCAATACACTCGGCAACTCCCGCGCCAACCCGCGTCGCCGCCCCCGCCACACACCAAAACCCACGGCAACCATCACGAGCAGATCGAGATAATTCACAGATTGTCTTGCCGAAACGTCTCGGCGAGCGCGATGGCTTTGCGCATCGCCTTGGATTTGTTC
>CALBCO010000156.1 GCA_937927265.1 uncultured Verrucomicrobiae bacterium
CGGGCGCAATTGGTGGGCGACTTTGGTGAGCTGCATCGGTGACCTCCGTCGTGGTGGGGTGCGATCAACACCCCGGAAACCAGTTCAGACTGCGGAGGTCACTTTCCCATTTGTCCTTTTCCCCAACAAGTCAGGATTCAAAGACTTACAGAATTGCAGCCCCAGAAAACGGGGATAGTTCTTGGCCACGTAACCACCGAAGATTTACCACCCATGTCGCCCCATCTACGTGAGCGGTTGCGTGTTTAGGATTTGCGTTGGTAGTTGGGTGGGGAAGCGGTACTGTCGCACCGCACTCCAAGACGCGGGCGCGCCAGACAGCAACCTGCCGAAAGGCCGAACGGTTTTGGAGTGCGCCGCGCCAACGGTGCTTTGGATCGCCGGGAGAGGAATCTGCAAACGAAAACCATTGCCTCTGGTGTTGACGATCAGGTCGCAACGAGTTTGCGGCCATCCTTGGCGGCGCTTGTGCTATGTTGGGCGATCATGAATCGTCTTGCCCACGAATCCAGCCCGTATCTACTTCAACACGCCCACAACCCCGTGGATTGGTTTCCGTGGGGCGACGAGGCGATTGCCAAAGCCCGGCGGGAGAACAAACCCATTTTCCTGTCCATCGGCTACTCGACCTGCCACTGGTGTCATGTGATGGAGCGCGAGTCGTTCGAGAACACCGCCATCGCCGATCTCCTCAACGCGCATTTCGTCCCGATCAAAGTGGACCGGGAAGAACGCCCCGACCTTGACCATATCTACATGACCGCCGTGCAGGCGATGACCGGCAGCGGCGGTTGGCCGATGAGTGTTTGGCTGACCCCGGAACTGAAACCGTTTTACTGCGGGACTTATTTCCCGCCTTGGCAATTCGCCACGCTGCTCGAGCGCATCCACGCCATCTGGAGCGACAGCCCCGACCGCGTGGTTGAACAAGCCGACGCTGTTTTTACCGCCATCGCGCCGTCGGTCCGTTGTAGCCGCGAGCCTGCTCGCGGCCTACCGGAAGAAACGCACCCGCACATCGGCCGCGAGCAGGCTTGCGGCTACAAGACCTTGCCGGATGACGACGCGCCGTTGCGGATCGGCCTCGCCCGATTCCGCGAAGCGTTCGACCCCCAACACGGCGGTTTTGGCGGCGCGCCGAAATTCCCGCGGCCGGTCGTGTTCAATTTCCTCTTTCGCGCCGGTGGGGCGGACATGGCGCTTTTTACTCTCCGCAAGATGGCCGAAGGCGGATTGTTCGACCATCTCGGCGGCGGGTTTCACCGTTACAGCGTGGACGACCGTTGGCTGGTGCCGCACTTCGAGAAAATGCTCTATGACCAAGCCCAGCTCGTCGTCACCTACATTGAGGCGTACCAGATTACCGGCGACGAATTCTTCGCCGACATTGCCCGGCGGACGTGCGACTATGTGTTGGGCGACCTGACCAGCCCCGACGGCGGGTTCTATTCCGCTGAGGATGCCGATAGCGAAGGTGTGGAAGGCAAGTTTTATGTCTGGACTCATGCTGAAATCGAAGCGGTGCTCGGCGACCGGGCTGATGCGTTTGGGCGGTCCTATGGGGTGAAGCGTGTCGGCAACTGGGAATACGGGTTGAACATTCTGCACGGCACCGGTTTCCCCGAGGAACGCGCCGCGTTGCTTGCCGTCCGCAACCAGCGTGTCCGTCCTCACCGGGACGAAAAGATCATCACCGCTTGGAATGGCCTGATGATCTCTGCCCTCGCCAAAGCCGCCCGCGTGCTCGACCAGCCTCAGTATCTGGCCGCCGCGCAACGGGTGGCAGGCCGGTACGGGAAAATTGTCCGGTCCGGCCACGCCCCGGCCGTACTCGACGATTACGCTTTTCTCGCGACCGGGTTGGTGGACTTGTATGAGACGGATTTTGACCCGCGTTGGCTGACGAAGGCGGAAGAGCTGACCGACACCATCTTGAGGGACTTTGCCGATCCCGACGGCGGATTCTTCATGACGACCGGCGCGGATGCGAGTGTCATTGTGCGTCCGAAAGAGGAGTACGACGGTGCCGAGCCGTCCGGCAATTCGATGGCCGCGCTGTTGTTGTTGCGCTTGGCGGAGTTGACCGGCCGGGTCGAGTACGGGGACGCGGCGTGGCGAACCTTGGTGGGGAGTACGCTACTGCGGAGCGCGCCACAGGCAGTGCCGCAGATGTTGTGTGCGCTCGACTGGGCGTTGGGCGAGCCGAAACTGGTCACGTTGACGGGACCGCCGGAACGGTTTCTACCGGTGTTGCGGAAACAGTTTTTGCCAATGGTGTCAGTGCGGCATTGGCCTGGTGCGGATGCCACTGCGCAAGTCTGCGTTCGTGGCGCCTGTCAGTTGCCGGTCAGCGATCCCGAGGAACTCAAGACGGCGCTTGAGCCGATTTCGGGCGCCGGTTAGGATGCCGGTATGGTGCGGGCGCCGCAGCCGGTCGTGGTGTTGTTGCACGGAATGTTTGGGAGGGCCGACGATTGGCGTCGCTGCGCCGAACATCTCCGTCGCCACTGGTGTGTAGTTGTTCCGGAGTTGCCTGTGTTGAGCCTGCCCTCCAACGAAGTCGGCATCCAGGCGCTGGTCCAGTTTGTCGAGCGAATGCTGGAAGAACAACACATAGAGCAGGTGGTGTTGGCGGGCAACTCGTTGGGCGGGCACGTGGCGTTATCGGTTGCGCTCCGCAATCCCCACCGAATTGCGGCGTTGGTGTTGGCCGGCAGTTCCGGGCTTTTCGAGAAAGGCGACCAACGGAACGTGCCCCGGCGACCAACGCGGGAATGGGTGCGCGAAAGAATCCGCGAGGTGTTTTTTGACGAAATGCACGTCACGGAAACGTTAATCAACGAAGTCCACGAAACGGTTAACGATTTCCGTCAAGCCCTGAAACTAGTGCGCCTTGCCAAGTCGGCCAAACACGAGAACCTGCGTGATCTTCTCCATCAAATTCGTTGTCCGGTGTTGTTGGTCTGGGGCAGCGATGACAGGATCACGCCGCCGGTTATTGCCCATGAGTTCAAGCAACAGATCCCGCACGCTGAACTCCAGTTTATTGATCGTTGTGGCCACGCTCCGACCATTGAACGGCCAGCGGAGTTTAACCGGATCACCGAAGAGTTTCTGCGGCGTCATTTCGGGTACGCCTATGCCGGCGATACCTTCTAACCCGTTGATCGAGCGCGGGAACTGCATCGCTCGTTCGACGAAGGACGGGTACAGGCGCTCGCGGTGTCAGCTTCCAGATCCAACAAGGTGAGGCGGTGGCGTGGCCATTGTCGGGCCGGGCGGCAGCAGCAAGTCCACGGTTCTCCAATTGATCGGCGCGTTGGACGAGCCAACCGACGGCGAGATTCTGTTTCACGGATTGCGGTGCCGGTGCAGGTGGAGAAATTCGGGAAGGATCGCCAACGGGTCCAACGCATCCGTGCCGAACGATTGCTGTGGCAAGACGACCACACGTGGTCACCGGCGAATGTGATTGTCGAAGTGCCCGGCAGTTCGCATCGGACGTTGTGGCAAGACTCGCGCGACGATCGTAGCCTTGACATTCGCTGCGCTGACTTCACCGTGGATCAACGGAAAGGCTTTTGCCTTCCGTAGGAAGAAGTTATCGGCCTCTACCCAGTAGAGGTGGACGATGTCAGCCGTATGGCATCGCCGACGAGTTTGGGATGGCGTCGTAAAAACATACCGCCATACTGTGGTGCGAGTGTGCGACGTACAAGGGGGCGGCACTACACGCGCCTTGGCACAAAGCGACCGCGCCCCCCAACAACGTACGCCGCTAACCCCATTAAACTTTCTGAATTCTCTCCACTGGCTGACGAACTTGGGCTAACGGGAGGCAGAAGAACAAACGCACGCAGTTTTCGATGAGCTTTTTCGGTGCGTGCCGCACGAGTCGCCGGAGATGATGGGTGTGCTGAAAGGGGTGCTTCGCGAACCGTTGCAGATCACGATTGGCGGACGGCCCGATGCTCCGCCGACGAACGCCCTGCTGCGAGTCGTGCACGGGCGGTTTCTGCCGAGGAAGACGGGCCGGTTAGTCAGTGCGCCACAGGCCAGTGCACGTAGGCTCCTACCGATTAGCCGTGAGCGACCCCGGCAACCTCAGCGCGTTGCTGGGTGGGTGACTTGGGCGGCAAGGCGCTAGAGTCGCCGCTGCGGAAAGCAGTACCAGTTTTGCCTTCCCCCAGAGGCGCGTTTTGATCTCGCCCCCCACGGGGCAATTTGGTATCAGCCTGGTGTTTCACAGGATAACTACGAGTCAGTTTTGATCTCGCCCCCCACGGGGCAATTTGGTATCCGTACAGCCGAACCCGTTCGGTAAGAGCGGGTTCGGCTTACCAAACTTTCACGAATTCTTTTAATTCGGCGATTCGCTCGGTGTTTTCGATGCACTCGGTTATGACAATTTGCGCTTCCCAGGTAGATTCTTCCATCGGGAACAGACGGATGTCACCGGGGATGCCTTTGGCGACGCGCTGCATGTAGCGGATCACGCGCTCGCACTCGTGCGGTTCGCCCTTGAACAGGTAAATGCTGTACTGGACGCGCGTGCCGCCGATGCGCTCGAACTCTTTCCGGAGGAAGGTCTGGTCCTTCTGCTCCGGAGTGTCATAGGCAAGCATCACGAGCATGGAGCACGAAGGGTTGAAAGTGTTCTTTGCCGTCCAGTGAGCGGACGAATGATTCGACCATCAAGCGGATGATGGAGCGCAGCTTGAACTTGCCGTCCCGGTAAGTGAACGGCGTTTCCAGCATTTCAGCGAAGTGACCGGCCATTCGTTTGGGGTCTTGGAGGTCGTCAAGATTGCGCGCAACCGTCAATTCCACTGTGCAGCGCAAGGGTTCAATCAAATCGCACGCAAGACTGGGCCGGCTCCGGCGGAGTTTATGAATGATGCCGACGGTCGGATCGAGGCCGGATGCGAGACATTGCCATTCGAGGGCGTGATAAAGGAATCCGTAACCGTAGTTGAGGGCGACGTTGAGAGGATGTTTTGGCTTGCGGCGTTCGCGCTCGAACAGGTCGGTGGCCAGCGCGGAGAAATACCGGGGCCAAAAGAACCGGGAGTAGCTGGCTTCGAGGCGCAGGATTCGGTTGTAGGAGTTTTCTTTCAGTTGAGGCTTTTCGGAGAGGTGCGGATCGAACGTGTGCAGCATCTGGTGCTGGTTGCAGACTTTCGTCCAGAGCAGCCCGCTAGCCAGTTGGGTAGCGTGCTGGGGCGAAAGCCGGCAGAGCTTCCACAGGGCAGTGGGATTCACGTATCGGGCGCGTGGCGCGAGGCTGAAGGTTTTCCATTTCTTCTGCTGCTTGTCCCACCGGGCCATGACGATCGGGCACTGGGTGGCGAGCATTTCCAACGCGGTCTGCGACCACTGACAGGACGCGGAGAAACACTGTACGCTGCCGAGCGTCTCAATGGCGATCTTGCGGTCACCGGAGATGAGTTTTCCGTCCGCGACATGCAGATTCTGCTCCTCCGTCAGCAGAATGAGATGGTTGACCAATCAAGCCGCTCCTATAGGAGTTCGCCTCGCGTGTCCTTTGCCGGTGGTTCTTTTGTTGGCGGTGGTGTGGGGATGCGCCAGCCGTGCTTCTTGGCTTCTTCGGCTGCCACCGGTAGGCCAATGAGAAAGGCGAGATCGTCAGCACTGCTGGCCGTTCGATCCAGAACCTCTCCCGAAAACCGTGCCATTGGTGTTTCACCTTTGTCCTTGAAGAGTTGGCTCGTGAATTTGACTACACCACCCTGCTTTAACGCCGTGACGGCATAAAAGGTGGACAAGGCTGCGGCAGGTTCGTCTTGGCCGGCAGGCGTGCGTTTACGGATGCTGCCGTCGGGGAGCAGGTGGAGGCGGAACTCGTCGCCCTTCCGAATCTCGCCGACTTTGTGCGAGAACGGGAGCAACCGGCCACCGAGCACCAAGTCGCGCAATGTCTCATGCGTTTCGGGCTTGTCGGGTTTGTTCTGCATGAAGGCGGGAGCTTTGCGGCGTTTGTCACGGGCGAATGAGAAGCCCATCTGCTTGACGTGTCGCAGCGCGCGGGCGTCCGGGATGAGCCGCTTCTGATAAACCCAACCGGCTTGTTCCCAATCGGGTTGTTTGGCTTTGCGGGCGCGTTCGGCTTTCTTGTGATCATAACCGAGCCAGAGTTCGAGCCGGTCGTATTTCAGGCTGATGGTGCGGAGTTCGCGCAGCGTGCCGTCAGAATTGCGTTTGCCGCTCCAGCCGACTGGGGAGGAGAGGCTGCCTTTGCTGTCGAACTTCCACAGGTTTTTGACCGGTGTGCCATCGGTGAGTTTGAGCGGTTCAATCGGTTTATCCTTCTCCGCCCGTGTGGTGGCTGTGGCTGTGGTCAACCAAGTTTCCAGTGCGGATCGGCTGGGAATGAGCCGCGTCGGTATGCCCATGCGTTGCAATGTGGCGAGCAATTCGTCCGCATCCGTGATTTTTTCCGGGTTCAACGGCGTGCGTTGGGCGAGAGTGGCTTCCGTGGGGCGAACTTGCTTCCAGAAGGTGGAGTCGCCGAGCGATTGCGTTTTGCTTTCGCGTCGCGGTTTCCAGACGGGGCAGACGGCATACTCGCCATTGTCCGGTAACCAATGTTTCAGGCGGGGCAGGGGAGAAAGCTCCGGCAAAGCTTTTGTCAGCAGCCGGTAGGTTGTTTCACCCGTGACCGGGTCTTTGACTGGTGCGCTTTCGACATAGAAGATACCTTTGCAGCGGACGCTGTTCATGCCCTCGCGGGGCGGAATGTGGGCAAGGACGGCGGCGTCAATCAGGTGATGCGTGAGATTGTTGCGAACCTTTTCGTAATCGGCTTCCGATAGCCATGACTTGCGGGCTTGGGCGGCGAGCCAGCCGGACGGCGTGCCGATGCGCCGGGCGGCTTCGTCGGGTTTGTCGTCCACCTGCATCCAGCGCATGATTTCGGCGCGGAGTTGCCGGGCGAGTTGGGCGGTGCGGGTGGTATTGCCAAAGTCGGGCACAAGAAGTTTTCCGTTGATATCAGTATTTTCGTAGTGCTCTGGTTTTGTTCCCCACGCGAAGATTTCTCGTTTGTGGGCGTTCCAGCGCATGTCGCGGGTGTTGACGAGCATGGCGTCAAACGACGCCCCGGCAAATTGCAGTGGTGTGCGTTTGCCTTTATCAGCGTTCACGGTGCGCCAAGTCAGTACGAGGTTGTCGTCCACGCTCAAGCCGCCCATTTCCGCTGGGAAGATGTGTTCGATTTCCAGCGACGGATCGAGCGGGTTGGCCGGCAGGTCTTTGCCGGTGTAGGGGCATTTGCCGCACTGTTGTTCGTAAAGGGTGATTCGGCGTCGTTTGGATGCCACGCCGCTGTCTTCCATGCCGTATCGCTCGAAGAGTTTGTCGCGCTTTTCCCGGTTCTCGTTGATTTCCTTTTGCCGGTCGGCGCGTTGGAGCGCGTTGCGCGGTGGATCGCCAATGACTTCAATGACGCAGTAGTCTGGGGCGGTCATACCACCCAAGGCGGCTTGGTGTTGAGCGAAGATGCGCCGCAGCAACCCCTGACAGGTCGGGGAAAGTTGGCCGCGTTTTTTACCGTGTTTGATACGGCGACCGAGCAACAGTTCGACTTGCGGGAAGGGGTTGAAATCCACCGAAGCGCCGCGCCGCCAATCATAGAAACCGGCTTCCCGTAAACGGGCGATCATCTTCTCCGGGGTGAAATCTGTGCCGTTGGCGGATGCAATGTCGAAGAGCCGGGCGGCTGACGTGGCAGCAAGCGAGGCGCGTTTCTTCCGGTTGGCGATGGTGGGCGTCAGCAAGTCTTTCAGTTGCCTGAAATAGGTCTTGTTCCAGTCAGACTTAGTTTCGGGAACTGGCTTGGCCTTGTCGCCACAAGCGGCGGTGATGTCATTGATAATGATTTCCTTGCCATCGGCCCAAGTTGGCGTGACTGACGGGCTGGTCGCGGCGTGATGTTTTTCAATGAAGTCAATCAGCTTGCCGGTGGCGTCGGCACTGAGCGAGTGCAGGAAGCCGCGTTTCTTTTTGGTTGTGCCTTTGCCTTCGGTCAAATCCACTTCAATGCGGCGGGTGGCGGCGAACTCC
>CALBCO010000157.1 GCA_937927265.1 uncultured Verrucomicrobiae bacterium
CCGCATTCGCGGCTATGTTTAGACCGCCCGCAAGAACGGTCTCAATGCGATGGATGCGTTGCAGCGTGTGTTCCTCGGCACCCCCTTCGTGCCTGCGGTCAACACCTCGTGAGTCTCGCCCACGCGTCGGGTGCGGGCGCCGCGCCATTCACTCTCAGGTGGCCGCCCCAAGGCGGGCGGCTACCTGAGCAGTTACCTTCTCCCTTCACCACCGCGTCCGATGTGCGTCCGCGACTTGTTCTTCCCCCTTACGGACCTCAAGGGCCACCAACCGCAGTGTCCACAAATACTACGCCGATTCAAGCGAAAGCTTGACACCGGTCACGGAGGCGGATGATGGTCTGAGAAATCTCCGCCAAGCCCGGCAGACATTCGATGGAAACGGCCCCGCGGTAATGCCGCCGCCGGAGTGCGGCGAGCAGCCAGGCGAAATCCACGGCACCGCCACCGGTGGGCACGCACATTTGGCCGGGCGCGGCATCGCGGACATGGACATGCACCGCACGATCCAAAAACTCCGCCGTGGCCGGCAAGGGAATGCCTTGCATCACAAAATGACTCGGATCGTACGCAACTGGCAGATCGGGAATCGCCGCGAGCAGACGACGGCCTTGTTCCACGGTTTCGAACGGAGTTTGCGCGTGAAGCTCAACGGCGAGCGTGACGCCGTCCGCAGCTTCGAGCATCTCACGAATCGTGGTGATTTCGTCGCGTAAGACATCTTCCCACGGCCGATCTTTGACGAGGTAACCGGGGTAGAACGACGCGACCTGCACGCCGAGTCGCTTCATTAATTTGGCGATGGCGGCGACTTCCGCGAGTCGCTGTGCGTTCACAGCGGCATCGGCGCGTTGGTGCGGATTCGCGACAGCGAGATTCATAGCCACCGGCTGGAGTCGGTGTTGCCGGAGCAACGACTCGATGCGGGCAGCCTGAGCCTCAAAATTGGCGGCCACGTCGGCGGGAACGATGTGGTTCCAAGCTGGGATGCAAATCAGGTCCACCGCAGCGAAGCCAAGCGCGGCGACTTGGGCAAGCGCGTCGTCAAGGGATCCTCTGAACGCGCTGGTGGAGCAGGCGATTTTCACAACTGTCCGGCCTTGATCATCAATTCTAGTGGAAATCGGTCTTGTGGCAACGGCAACGTGAGCTTGCGATGGAGCCGCGCGGACTCGTAAATCGCCATCAATACTTCAAACCCTTGCAAGGCAATATCGCCGTTCATCGGATGGGCTGTGCCGTGTTGCATGGTGTCGGCAAACAGCCTGTAGGCAACTGCAATGCCTGACTCCGTGGGGTTGGGAATTGGCACTGCACGCCACACGCCGCTGGCGGCGTCTTGAATGTCGAGGTTGGGCCATTGGTCACCTTTGCGCCAGAGTCGGCCGGTGGTGCCGAAGATCTGCAGGTCGTGATAAGCGCTGTTTGGGTCGCGGATATCGCCGGTGAGCAATTCGCCGCGCCATCCGGAAGCAAACTCCACCACAGCAAACCCACCGGTCTCGATGACATGGCCGAACCGCCGTTCATTGCCGACTCTATGAATCTGACCGAAAACCCATGTGACCGGTTGGTCGCCGGCCAGATACAGCAAACTGTCCACCAAATGTGTGCCATCGCTGAGCAGGTCACCAGCACATTGGCAGCGAACGAAGCTGACGGCCCCGATCGCCCCCGCTTGAATCAATCGCCGGGCTTCGGTGAGGTCCGGGCCGATACGGCGTTGGTGGTTGATGACCAGTGGGATTTTCTTTTCCCGGCACACGGCGACCATTGCGCGGGCGTCGCCGAGATTGGTTGCCATTGGTTTTTCGCAATAAATACCGCGTACGCTGGGAAACTGCGCGGCGGCGATGGTGTAGGCCGCATGCGTATCGTTGGCGGTGCAAATGGCGACGGCGTCGGGGCGATGCTCGGCGAGCATCGCGTTGAAGTCGTCATGCGGTTTCGCACCGGTGGCCGCAGCGGCGGCTTCTGCATTGGTAGGGTTGATGTCGCAGACGCCGGTCAATTTGAACTCCGGCAGGCTGGCGATGATCTTGGCTTGCATCAGACCCATTTTCCCACAGCCGACGAGTACGGTTTTGATTGAGGTAGTCATGGAGTTGGCTCCGGCAGTGAATGAATGAATTCCCAGCTTTTTTCAACAGCTTCTTCGGTGGGCATGTCTTCGGGCGGGACCAGTTCCCAGTGCATCACCAGCCCCTTGGGATTGGGCGCACGCACGATGAGGTCGCGCCAGATTTCGCCAAGGCCCACATGCCCGTGGCCGAGCACGGCGCCTTTGATGACAAATGTAAGTGTCTTCGGATCGGGAAAAACGACATGATCTTTGAAATGAGTGCCGATAACATACGAGGCGGCTTCCCGGCAAGCGGGGACGGGTGGCTCGCCGATGAGATAGCAGTTACCTGTATCGAGGAAGATGCGGAGATGTGGAGTGCGACGGCAGAGTTCAACAAGGTCACGACAATAATAATCACCGTGGTTTTCGATGCCGAGCGGACGACCAAGTTGGTGACATCCTTGGGCGAGTGGCGCGACGTGGGTGGCCAACCAGTCGAGTTGTTTGTCAAGACACGGCTCGGCGAGAAACCGATGGACGCCGCCGGCGCTCATGTGGACGATCGGCACACGCAACAGGTCGCCATACGCCGCGAGGTCGGCAAGAAATTCGTCAACAGCTCGTCGAATCGCATCGGGCGTCAGTTGAAACCAGCGGATGGGCGGATGAACAGTCAGTTGCAGGTCGTGCTCGGCGACGAATTGGGCGACTTGGTCGCGACGGGCGGGGGACTTCATCTCCACCAGCGGGAAGCACGCGGATTTGAAACCATGTTGGACGACCCACCGCAACTGATTCAACGTTCGGTCGCCTTCATACACGCCTGTGTCGCCCCGATAAATGCCGGCATATCCCCAAAGCATGGGTGATAAATATGGTCGCTGGTGGTTGCTGTCAACGATGACGTTTTCGTCTTGCGGGCACAGGTAAGGTCACTGGCCTGCGGATGGGTTTTGGGGGAATTCCCAAGTCGCCTGGGCTGGGGGTGGGTGGTAGTATGTTTGGAGATGAAAATCATTGCTGATCCCAATATTCCGTTTGTGCAGGAGGCGTTCGGCCCGCTGGGCGTAGTCCAACTGGTGCCGGGACGGCAAATGACGCCGGCCATCGTGCGCGAGGCTGAAGTATTGCTCGTCCGATCGGTTACCCAAGTGAACGCGGCGCTACTGGAGGGCAGTCGGGTACGGTTTGTCGCCACAGCGACCATCGGCACGGATCATGTGGACGAGCCATACCTTGTTCGACGAGGGATCGGCTTTGCCAGCGCAGCCGGCAGCAATGCGAACTCAGTGGCGGAGTATGTAGTGGTGGCACTGTTGGAATTGGAGTGCCATGGCACGCTGGGTGTGGTGGGAGTGGGTAACGTTGGTTCCAAGGTGGTTCGGTATGCGCGGGCATTGGGGTTGCGCGTATTGGAGAACGACCCTCCCCGCCAACGGCGCGAACCATTGCCGGAATTTGTCAGTTTGGAGCAGGTGATGGCCGAGGCGGACATCATCACGTTGCACGTTCCGTTGACAAAAACAGGACGGGACGCAACGTATCACTTGTTTGATCCGCGCCAATTGCGGCGAGGCACAGTGTTGTTCAACACGTCGCGAGGTGCAGTGTTGGAAAACGCCGCATTGATCGCTGCCCGTCAACTGGGTGCGTTGGTGCTCGATGTGTGGGAAGGCGAACCCGTCGTGCCATTGGAACTGTTAAAACGGGCGACCCTGATGACGCCCCACATCGCCGGGTATAGTTTTGATGGAAAAGTCAATGGGACACGAATGATCTATGAAGCGGTTTGTCGCTTCTTGGGAGTCGCCCCATCCTGGCAGCCGCAGTTGCCGCCGCCGATGCAGCCGGTGCTAATCGGCGAAGACCTACGCGCGGTGGTGCGGCAGGCGTATGACATTCGGGCGGATGATGCTGCGTTACGGCGTGCCCCGACAGCGTTCGACCGTCTGCGCGCGGAGTACCCGGTACGTCGGGAATTCCACAATTACGCGACTGGGGTGCCGGGGGCCAGCGATTTGGGCTTTCGGGCGTTGTAAGGGGATCCCCGACAAGCGAATCAGAGCCATTCTGATAGTGGGCAGGTGGGCCGAGTTGCTCGGTGTGGGGCTACTTGAATGCGAAATCTGATCCAGCGGGTTGGGTGCACAAGTTGCCCTTTGATGGCCATCGGCGGCTCG
The DNA here is from genome assembly GCA_937927265.1 of uncultured Verrucomicrobiae bacterium. Lineage (GTDB taxonomy): Bacteria > Verrucomicrobiota > Verrucomicrobiia > Palsa-1439 > Palsa-1439 > CALBCO01. Next base: position 4,246 of record CALBCO010000157.1, read on the forward strand.
TCTTGGTCGTGGATGACAATGTGTTCGACCAGGAAATGACAGTGCGGCTATTGCGGCAGGCGTGGCCGTTTGAGAGCGGTCTGGTGATCGAACGCGCAGCGATGGGCGAGAGGCATTAGACCGGTTGCGGGTGGAGAAGTACGCGCTGGTGGTGTTGGACTGGAACATGCCGGGCATGGATGGCGGCCATGTTTTGCGCGAGATGCGGGCGCGGAATCTGGACATTCCTGTGATCGTCTTGAGCGGCTGTGCGCCGAAGGAGGTCGGCGGCGTCCTGGCACAATTCGGCGCGTGTTTTCTAAACAAGGACACGGTAGATCGCTCCGGGCTGCGCCGTGCAATTGCGGCCGCGATGGTCCTCGGCCCGTCTTGGCCGGGGATGTGTTCCCATCTGCCAGCCGTTGGCGGGATTCAGAAGTGAATCCCTGTGTGCCATTGTGACGCGCGTGGCACAATTTCCCAGCAAGTGAGACGACCCAGTTTGCGCCGTGTCCCACCAAGGTTTTCCGAAATCCATGGCGCAAGTAATTGTGGTAAAGGTTGTTGTGATTCTCCCGAAAGGGCGTGGCATAAGCACTGCTAAGCCCTGTAGTCATTCTGAGGAGACTTTATAGTCATGACTAAAGTACTAGGCATTGATTTGGGCACGACAAACTCGTGTATGGCAGTCGTCGAAGGCGGCGAGCCGGTGGTCATTCCGAACGCCGAAGGTGGACGGACGACGCCCTCGATTGTGGCGTTCACAAAATCGGGTGAGCGTCTTGTTGGGCAAGCGGCCAAACGGCAGGCCGTTGTTAACCCACACAACACAATTTACTCAATCAAACGGTTCATGGGCCGCAAGTATGAGGAGGTTGAGCAGGAGCGGTCACGGGTGCCGTTTAAGATTGTGCGCGCGAGCAATGGCGATGCGGCAGTCGAGGTTACCGTCGGCGGCGAAAAACGACCCTACAGTCCTCCCGAAATCTCGGCGATGATCCTCGCCAAGATGAAGGCCGATGCCGAAGCGTATCTCGGCGAAAAAATTGAGAAAGCTGTCATCACGGTGCCTGCGTATTTCAACGATGCCCAACGACAAGCCACCAAGGATGCCGGTAAGATTGCCGGTTTGAATGTACAGCGGATTATCAACGAGCCGACAGCAGCTTCGCTTGCCTATGGACTCGACAAAAAAGGTGAAGAAAAAATTGCAGTTTTTGATCTTGGCGGCGGTACCTTTGATGTATCCATTCTTGAGATCGGTGATGGTGTTTTTGAAGTAAAGTCTACCAACGGTGACACATTCCTAGGTGGTGAAGATTTTGATATGCGCATCGTCAACTGGCTCGCTGATGAGTTCAAACGCGATCAGGGTATTGACTTGCGGACAGACAAGATGGCTCTGCAGCGTCTCAAAGAAGAGGCAGAGAAAGCCAAGATGGAGCTTTCCACAGCCATGGAGACTGAAATCAATCTGCCGTTCATTACAGCTGATGCATCCGGTCCCAAGCATCTCAACATCAAAATTTCCCGTTCCAAGTTGGAAAGCCTTGTTGATGATCTGATTGAAAGAACCGAAGGCCCATGCAGAACAGCATTGAAGGATGCCGGTCTGAATGCGGGAGATATAGACGAGGTAATCCTGGTCGGTGGTATGACCCGGATGCCTAAAGTACAGGAGAAGGTCAAAAGTATTTTTGGCAAGGAACCCCATAAAGGTGTGAACCCGGATGAAGTTGTTGCTATCGGTGCAGCCATTCAGGGCGGT
>CALBCO010000158.1 GCA_937927265.1 uncultured Verrucomicrobiae bacterium
TGGCTTGGCGGCGGTTGCGGTGCACTCGCACAAAGATTACCGGCACGAACCAGCCCGCCACGGCCAACGCCACCCCGCTATGCAGGTAGCCCAGACTGAAAAAGCCAATCACAAAGCCCACCACCGCCAACGTCAGCCGCACCAGCACATACTCGGACGGCCGCATCGGGATATCCGCGCCGGCCAGCGTTTCCTCCAAACGGTTCACGTAACCTTGTCCCGCCAAAAACCCCAACAGGCGTTGCAACGGATTTTGCTGGCGGAACTCGACCGCAGTGGCGCGCGCCGCTTCCTCCTCGATATTCGCGTAGGTCTCCAGCCGTTCCGCCAGCAGTGTTTGCCGGCGCGTGATGATCACATATAAGCCGTACACCAGCAGGCCAACGGCTACTGCCCCGACCAATCCGATCAATACCAGTGGTTGCATAGCTAACGCAGCTCTTCCCCAGCCCGCTTGAAGATGTCCGCCGGCACATGAATGCCTGCGGCAGCGAACCGTTCCATGAAGCGCGGCACCATCCCGGTCGGCTGCATCGTGCCGAGCACCTTGCCGCCTTCGCCAATGCCTTTCTGATGAAACGAAAACACGTCCTGCATCACGATCACGTTGCCTTCCATTCCTTGAACTTCGCTGACATTGACCACTTTGCGGCTGCCGTCGCTAAGTCGGGCGATCTGGACAATCAAATGAATTGCTGCGGCGATTTGTTCGCGAATGGCACGCGACGGCAGTTCCATGCCGGCCATCATCACCATTGTCTCCAAACGGGCGAGCGCGTCGCGTGGTGTGTTGGCGTGAATCGTTGAGATCGAGCCTTCGTGGCCGGTATTCATCGCTTGCAACATATCCAACGCCTCGCCACCGCGCACTTCGCCCACCACAATCCGGTCGGGGCGCATCCGCAGGCAATTCCGCACCAGATCGCGAATCTTAACCTCGCCTTTGCCTTCGATGTTCGGCGGGCGCGACTCCAACCGAACCACATGCGGCTGGTGCAGCTTCAACTCCGCGGCGTCCTCGACTGTCACCACACGCTCGCCTTCGGGAATGAACGATGAGAGCACGTTGAGCAAGGTGGTCTTGCCCGCGCCAGAGCCACCCGAGACCAGGATGTTCAGCTTCACCTTGACGCAAGCCGCCAAAAACGCCGCCATCCCTTGGGTGATACTGCCAAACCCGATCAAGTCTTCCACGGTGTAGGGGTCCACCGAAAACTTGCGGATGGTCAGCACGGGGCCGTTCAACGACAACGGCGGGATGATCGCGTTGACCCGCGAGCCATCCGGCAAGCGCGCGTCCACCATCGGGCTGGACTCGTCCACCCGCCGGCCGAGCGGCGTGACAATCTTGTCAATGACGTGCCGGACATGCTCCCCGTCACGGAACGTAATGTCGGTCAATTCGAGTTTGCCGAACCGTTCGCAATATACCTGATCGTGACGATTGACCATCACCTCGGTCACGGTGGGATCGCGCAGCAGCGGTTCGATCGGGCCAAAGCCCAGAATCTCGTCGGCCATGTCGGAGACCAGCCGATTGCGCATCGGCCGCGAGAACGGCAATCTTTCCGCCTTTAACTTTTCCTCGACCAACTCTTCGACCCGGCGGCGCAACAACACCTCGTCGCCTTTTTCAAGCAACTTTTGGTCAATGTTTTGGACCAAGTAGGCCAGAATCGCGTTCTTCGATTCGACGTACAACTGGGCGCTGATTTCAGGATTACCGTTCATATATGATCGCCAGTTTTGAGCTAACGTCCTTAACTCATCAAGGAAAACCAACCCGACCGTTTCTTTGGGGTCACCGGCGCCGGCATCACGCCGTCGGCCAACGCGCCGATGGCCCGCGACAATTGCCGGTTTGGATTCGACAAGACGAGCGGCTGGCCGAGGTTCACCGACGAATTGACCAAACCCTCGTCATTCGGCAACTGGCTCGCCACCGGAAACTCCAAGATGGACTCGATCTCCGCGGGCGCGATTTCCTTCGAACTGCCGCAGCGGTTGACCACCACTCGCAATTTCTCGCGGGGATAATTGGCCGCAATGAGGTTTTTCAGATACAACTTCGCATCCCGCAGCCGCGGCAAATCCATGCCGATGACGACGAGAATCAAATCCGAATAATCCATCGCCGCCAAGGCGGACTCCAAGTTGGCATAGCCGGTATCCACCACGGTGCATTCGTAGTGCTGGCGCAACGCCTCCAAGATGCTCTGCACCATATAGCGCGACAGCGTCGAACCATCAAAACTTCCCGTCAACGGCGCCGCCAACACCGACACGCCCGACGAGTGTTTCACCATCATGGCCTCGACCACGTCGTAGTCAATCCCGCCAAAACCCGGCAACAAATCGCCGAGCGACCGCCGCGGCGTGAGGTCCAACAACATGGCGACATCGCCGCCCCACAAATTCAAATCCACGAGCGCAATCTTGTCGCTCCGGGCGGCCAAGGCCACCGCCAAGTTCGTCGCCAGCACCGTCTTGCCACAACCCCCGCGCGGACCCGCCACCGACACAATTTTGCGTTTGGGCTCGCTGGGTTCCGTCGCGGTCGGGGCCCCGGCCCCTTTCTTGCCCGCCTTGCTTTGCAGCTCGGCCACCTTGCGGATTTCATGCAACAGCCGGTCGCCGGTCAACGGGCGGGTGACAAACTCGCGGATGCCGGCCCGCAACATTTTGTGCCAGACCTCTTCGCCTTCGGCGCCGGTCAGGATGAGAATGACTCCGACTGCGGGCAACTCACCGCTGATCTGCCCGGCCACGTCCAAGCCGTTGATGACCGGCAGGTCTTCCTTGATCAGCACAATGTTCGGCCGCAGGCGCATCACCACGTCAAGACACTCTTTGCCGTCACGCGCTTCGCCAACGACCTGAATGTCCGCCTCGCCCGCCAGCAGGTTTTTGAGTTTCTCTCGTTCGCCGAGTTCATTTTCGGCGATGACGATGGTGATTCGTTGTTCTTTTGCCATGACGCTCCTAGATGTCGGGGACGGGTTCGCCGCCCCCGACATCCCCTCGAATCCTATTGCTGGCCCGCCGGATTCGCCGGCTGGAAGTTTTGCACCGGCGCCATGCCGGGCTTCACCTTGTCCGCCGTGCGCGGTTTGCTCTCGGGCAAGCCCAAACCGTTGAGGTCGTGCAAGCCCCAATCATCCTTCTTGTTCCGTAACGGCAGCACATCGGCGTTGGCCGCGGCGTTCCATTCCTGCATGGTCGGTGTGCGCGTGGCCCCAATGACTTCGGCCCCGACATCCTTCACAATCTCCGGCGTCATGAAGAACACCAGTTCCCGCTGCGTTTGGCTCCGGTCCTTGTGCCGGAACAACGCCCCAATGACCGGGATGTCCGCCAACCACGGGAACTTCCGCAGCGTGTCCTTGTCAATGTCGTTGCTGAGCAACCCGCCAATGACCACGGTCTGTCCGTCGTTCAACTGCAAGGTGGTCTCGGCTTTGCGCGTGTTGATGATCGGCAGTTCATCCGTCGAAACCGAGCCGCGCACAAAATCGCTGCTGATCGAGCTGACTTCCGCGTGGATCGTGGTGTTGATGCGGTTTTGACTGTCGGCGACTGGCTTGATCTTCATCCGGACACCCACCTCTTTGAACTCCACCGTGGAGGTGTTGTTCAACGTCTGCACGATCGGAATTTCACTGCCCGCGAGGAAACTGGCTTCGGTGCCGCTCCGCGTAATCAGGGTCGGCTCCGACAGCAACCGCGCCCAACCCCTCGATTCGAGCCATTCCAGCGCGACGCTCGCCGACAAGACCCCGTGAGTGATGGGGTTCAGCGCGTCATCAATCCCGCTCAAGTTAAAACCATACGATACCGAACCGTCGCCCAACCACTTCAGGCCCATCCTGCGGGTCGCCGTGGTGCTGACTTCGGCAATCCGCACGCGGATTTTGATTTGCCGCGGCTGCCGGATTTCCACGAGGTTGACGACTTTCTCCTTGTAAGCCGAAGCGACCGCAATGGCGCGTTGGGCCTGAATTTCATCGTCCACTTGGCCATCCAACACCAGCGTGTCGCCCACGGCCCGCACCGTCAAACCGGGCGCGCCGACCGCCTCGCGAATTGCCTTGGCGGCGGGTTCAATCCCCACGATGACGCGATACATCTTGGTCGGCTGATCATCGGTATAGACCACCGTCACCGTCGTCTCGCCGGCCTTCTTGCCAATCACGCTGATTTCCTTGTCCGACAACGGCACCACGTCCGCGATGGACGGATCCGCCACGGCCAGCTTGGACACCTTGGCGGACGGTACTTTGACCGCGCCGCCGAGACTGACTTGGAGTGTCTCATCCTCAGCAGCCCAAACGCCACCGCTGACCCCCAACACCATCCCCAGCACCCCCACGACCATTACTGCCCGCCACTGCCACTGCCGACCGATTTGGTTCTTCATTGCTTTGTCCTTTCCTTTGCGTTGCGGTTCGTCCTACTTGGTATTCACTTCTTGGGGCTGCGTGCCCCGGATAATGGTAATCGTATCGCGCTGTTCCGGCTGCACCCGAATCAACTTGATCGGCGTCTGGGCCGGACCTGCTGGCGTGACCACCGGAGCCTCAATCGTGCCCCCGCGAATATCACGCACGGTGACGCCGGTGCTTTCGATGATATTGGTGTCTCCTAGCGGGCGCAGCGAGACCCGCAATGTCGCCTGCCGGTCCGCCGCCGTGAGTAGCTCACCTTGTTCCGGCCTGACCAACAACGTCATCGAAGTGGTCGCCCCTTCCTTGCCGGACGGATCAGTTTGCCCGCGGTTGACCGCCAAGACCGGCACCCGTTGCAGGATCGTCTTGGTCGTTTCCGCCCGATTCACGGGATCCACATACGTGGCGATGATATCCACCTCGTCATTCGGCTTGACGGCGGTGCCGACGCTCTGGACTTCGCCGGCCGCGATGGAAATGGCACGCATCCCCGGCGGCACCACGTAGGCGAGACTGACAACCTCGTTACTCCGGGACAAGTCGGACCGGCGCACTTGCTCTTTCGCCTTGATGTCCCGCACCGCGCGCGCACCATCAATCTCTTTGATATCCTTGACCGCGTCCGGGGCAATCAATTCCGGCGGGGTGGGTCGCAACTCGACCATTTCCCGGCCGAGCATGGTGCGCGCCTTAACATCCACCACCGCCCACACCACAGGCTCCCAGTTCTTCCGCGATTGCTCATCGAGTTTGCGGAGATAATTCCAGATCAAATAAGCCGTGACCAATCCCAAAATCACGGCTAACAAAATAACACCACCTGCTCCTGGTCTCTTCGCCATTTAGGCCTCCTTGTTCAATTGCCATTCTATAGGCACTCGGTCGTCCAAAACCAAGCTAAATTTAGCGCACTAAGCCGGCGGCTCCCAACTCGCCGGGGACAGGCGGGGCTGACGGGTCCACTTCAGCACCCGCATAAACCTCCAAGAACTTGGCAGTGACGGTCTTGGCACTATTGTTGTACCCATCCAACGACACTACGTAAAAGCCGGTGATGCATACTTTCTTCTTCCCACTAACACCCAAATTGTCCACTTTAGGAATGACGGCTAACCGCTTATTACTAGGCGGATCAGGGTTTCCCGTACAGTTGTACGCCGGCAAACCGCGAATCCGGTTGTCGATCCCTTGTCGAGTCGGCCCCCACGATACACCGGGGTCGGTATCAATGCATTGTCCCACCCGCAGAACACCGTTGTATCCGTTCGCGATGTTGTTTCGAT
>CALBCO010000159.1 GCA_937927265.1 uncultured Verrucomicrobiae bacterium
GCGGGTGGCTTGGCCCTCTTGGGCGCCCACGGGCAGCGCCAACAACGCCAGCAACAAAATGGTTCCAATGGTTCGGCTGTTCATCATTGTTTCTCCTTCTTGGATTGTTGGTATTCGTATTCCCATTTCGGCATGAGGATCACATCATCGCCGGTATCCTCGACGTGCAACTCATGCACCCACGGCGCCATCGCCATGTGGTATTGCACATGCCGCCAGATGCCTTCCTTGTCCTTGAAGACGCCGACGTGGCCGCCGTACGGCATGGAGACCCGGCCGCGTGAATAGGGGCCGGCAATGTCGCCCGTGGACACCCAGTATTGGTAGTCGTAGCCGCCAATGCAGTTGGTGGTGAACGCGATGTATTTGCCGCCAACCTTGATCATCGTGATGCCAATGTCGTAGTCCATGGTCAGGCCCTCCTTCTGCATCAGCACGTTGCGGAAACCCCGCTCGGCGGCGAGTTTCTCCGCCCACGCGGTGTCGTAGGCCTTCATGTCGTCGGTGAACTTCCGCAGGACATTCACCCCGTCAAGCAGATACACCGCACCGTCGTCATCCTCGAACAAGTGCGGGCTGGAGTAGGCAATCCAGGTGTGGATCTCATAGGGCCCTTCGGCCTTGCCGGTCGTGCTGCGCCAGAGCGGACAACCTTTGACGCCCGCTTTCGCCTGCGTCGCCTCCCACGCCTTCCGCAGGTCGCCGCCCACTGCCGTCTGGCCGACGATCCAGAACGTGTTTTTGAGATAATGAATTTCGGCGTTCCACATCGTGCCGAGCTTGCGGTTGCGCCGGTCGGTGAAGTCCAGGAGGCGCGGATCGTTTTTGGCCAGCTCGCGGATCAGGGGAATGTCAACCCATGTCACCGGGGTGAACTCCCGCCAGTGGTCCGGCTTGACCGAACGCGGTTCGAGCGTCGGCGATTTCCAAATGCTGATCCCGTGGCCCCGGAAGGCGTCGCCGAACATCGAGCCGGTCAGGTAGTAGTAGCCGTCGGGCGCATTGAGGATCATCAAGTCGTTGATGATGGCATCGTCAATGAGCGGTTCGGCGGTGATCCACGGGCCGCGCGTGGTCTGGACGGTCCGATTGCCGCGCGCGGAATCGGGCCGGCCGCTTTTTCGGTCAAAACTCAACGGCAAAATCCCCGGCCGATCCCGCCAGAGCGCTTTGTCATCCGCGCCGTAGAAGGTGGCGTACCAATTCCCCGCGCCGTCCTCGAAGATCGTGCTCTGCCCGCCATGCATGACGAGCAAATCCTGGTTCTTTAACCCCTCCGTGACGTAAGGACCGAAGAGTTGTTCCGACTCAAAAATGTGCGTGTCCCGCGTGTACCCGCCCAACCGGGTGCTGCCCGACTCAACGACCAGAAAATAACGCTTCTGTTTGCCGGTCTCGGTCTTGAAGAGGCTCACCGATTCCGGTTGGTGCAGTTTCGGCACATGTGACGTAAGCTCGGCAGGCCGGTCAACGGTCAACTGGCGGGGCGGCTCCGCCAAACCGCGCAGATCATCCTGCATGCGGGCGATGCGGCCCGGCCCCCACACCCAATAAATCGCGCCGTCGAAATCCGCGAACAACGACGCATTACCTTCGCCCCCGGTGATGCGCCCCACGTCTTCGTAAGGACCTTCCGGTTTGCCCGTCGTGCTGCGCAGCAGACCGGTGCCGTGGTGGTTCATCGAGTAGGCGATCCACCACGTGCCTTTCAGAAAATGAATCTCCGGCGCGGTCATGCCGCGGACCAGTGGCCCGGGGGGATTGTCCGGGTTGAGCCGGTATTGCTGTTGCCATGCGGCGCCCTGTTTTTCGATGCTCCACACTTGGCCGAGCGGCGACCAAGTTTTCAGGTCGGCGGATTTCCACAGCCAGATACCGTCGTTGTTCTGGAAATCCGTTCCCTTGTCCCCGGCCGACACCGTGCCGGTCAGGTAAAACGCGCCGTCTGGCCCGCGCGTGACAAACGTGTGGCGCAGCGGATGATCCATCAGCGGTTGCAGCGCAACGCGCGCGTCGAGCACCTTCGCGTGTGGCCGGTAATTCGCCGGGCGTTCGGCCAACTTGAGTTCGACGGCTGTCACCGTGGCGGTGGTGATGACCACCCCCGCCGTCATCGTGATCCAGGTCATTTTGCTCATCAGTAATCCTCCGTTCTGACTGTGTTTCGATTTTTCACCGTGCGCTGAAAATACCGCCGAGCCGTCAGGGGAGCGATTGGTCATTGCGCTCGCGCCAGGGGCGCCGTTGCGATTGAAAAGCCCTCCCAGGGAAACCGCCGACACGCGCGAGGTTCGGTGTTGGTCATTCATCCGTTCACCTTTTGGACAACGGCACAATGACCGGCCGGTCGTCTTTCGAATAAACCGCCAGGAGCGCGCCGGCGGCGTCTCGAAACAACATTGCCTGCCGTTGGACGTCCGTCGCCAACCGACGCGGTTTCGAATAAGGACCAAATAACGCTGTTCCCTCGCAGACGACGGCGTCGAAATGCCCCCCGCCATCACGCAGGTTCCAGGCCGAATAGACGAAGTGGTATTTCCCGCCGTCACGGAAGATGAAGGCCCCGCGTTCGCCCAACTGATTGGGCAACGGCATCTCGGTGGGATAGCCCTCGATGGCCATCTGCAACGAACGCGGCTCCTCGGCGAGGTCGCTCAAGTCGTCCTTCATCCGGGCGATGTAGCCGCCGCCCCAGACCAGATA
>CALBCO010000160.1 GCA_937927265.1 uncultured Verrucomicrobiae bacterium
GCGGGTTCTGGCCGTCGAGTTGGCGGACGACCACAATGGAGTCGGCGTGAACATGCAGGCCGAGCTTGATTTGGTTTGCCTTCGGAGCCGAGACCTGTTCCCCTCGGCTTTGGGAATTGTTCGATGTAGTGTTCATAGGTCAGGTGTAGCGCACTCCCCGCTCACCCGACCATCACCATGTCATCTACCACTTTTCGCGGTGGAGCACTTCGGTGAGCGGGCGTTTGGGTGGCATCGGGGGGAGCTCCGCAGCGTACCCCAGCGCCACGAGGCCGATGAGTTTTTGGCCCTCCGGCACGCCGAGCAAAGCGGCGACCTGGCCCGCATAAGGTTTCTTCTCGCCGGCGACCCAGCAAGAACCGAGTCCGTGCGCATGCGCCGCGACGAGCAGGTTCTGAATGGCAGCACAGCCGTCTTCGAGCCAGTACTTGGTTTCCCGGCAAAAGACGACAATGCAGACGGGCGCTTGGGCGATGAAGCGGCCGGTCTCAATCAAATCGGCCAGTTGGTGGCGAATAGCGGGATCGGTGACGACTACAAATTCCCACGGTTGCAAATTGCGGGCCGTGGCCGCGAGCCGGCCGCAGTCCACGATGTCGTCCACCACGACTGCTGGCACGGGATCGGGCCGGTAGCTGCGGATGCTGCGACGAGTTTTTAGAGCTTGTAAAGCATTCATGTTGACCTCGTGCGTCGGTTCATATCAGATCAGTCGGTCAAGCGCAACTTGGGTGAGGCGAGCACTCACCTGATCACGGGTACAAGGAGCTCCGAAATACACGCACTCAAACGGTCTTTGGACGCTCACCACCGCATGCCGTCACTTCCCAGCCAATACGTCGCTTGACACGACGCACTCCAAAACCATTCGGTCCACGACTGGTTGGGATCGCAGCCGGCCGCTTCAGCGTCTTGGAGTGCAGTGCGGCACTGAGCCATGAAGGCGATAATCGCATGGCGACGTAAAACAACTACTGCGCCACCTGCGACAGAATTCAAGCTAGCAGCCTGTCGGACTTGATGTGGCGTTTTTTTGTGACGGCTAAGGATTCGGACAGACAAACAAGCGTTACCGAGGCGTTTTTCCTTCATCCATCTCCCGTCAACACCGCCGTGACTTGTGCGTGCACCGGGGCCGGCACGGCCTGCACGGTGGGCGCCAACGGTTCTTTGTCGTTGGGCGCATCGGTTGCGCGAGCGGCAATAGCAGAGGCATGTCTCGGTCAATGTTGACAAATCGTGTGGCCATGTAGGCGATTCTCATGGAAGACAAAAGAGACCAGAAGAAGAAACTGCGTTCCTCGGAAAGAAAATTTTCGCCTGCTCAGTCCGACAGGCTGCTAGGCAGGCCGCTCCACCACTTGCCAGAGATTACCTTCAGGATCCGTGAAGCTTCGCAGCCGGCCACTGCCCACTGCCCCACCAATCTTTCCGGTCCAAGTCACGCCTCGGCTGTCGAGCCAGGCGATGGCGGCGTCGAGGTTCGGCACCCGCAGCGCCAAGTGCGACCAGCCCGGCGTCCATGTGGTTCGCGCCGGTCGCGGCGTCTGGTCCTGCGGCATGACTTCAAGGAAGGACCCGTCCGGTGCCCGCAACAACTGCGCGCCACCGGACTGCCCACTCGCGGCGCCCCGGTAGCCAAGCACGTCGCAATACCAGCGCGCCATTGCTTCCACGTCCGCCACCGCCACGGCCGGGTGATCTATTCCAGTCCAATGCAGCGCCATGCTCGCCCCCTGTTTACCGAACCAACCGACGCGCCAAGTCGAACACGAGGTCGTAGGCGAAGACCAATTCGTCCACCGTGCAATGGGCTTGGACGAAGTGCGTCGTGCAGAAAATCAGGCCCCCGTCGGCGAACATCTCCAGCACGCGCCGGATTTCGGCGGCGAGCTCGTCGCGTTTGCCAAAACCGAGCGTCGTCTGCACGTCGAGACCGCCCAGTACAGTGAAGTGTTGCCGGTATTTCTGCTTGAACTCGGTGAGGCTCATCCCTGCGGATTCCTGCCACGGATGGACCACATCGAAGCCGAGCTTGATGATGCCGTCTACGACGGCGTTGATGTTGCCGTCGCTGTGCAAGCTGAGAAAGGCGCCGCGGGCTTTGACGGCGTCGGCTGTGATTTTTTGGTAGGGGTAGATGAGCTTCCACCAGATTTCTGGGCTGAACATCAGGGTCTCTTGCGCACCCCAGTCGTCGGAAATGTGAATCATGTCCACGCCGAGGTCGAGGCAATTCATCGCAAACTGGCGGTTCCACTCCGCCTGCCGCCGATAAACGACAGCCAACTCGTCCGGGTACATCAGCAAGTAAGCCAGATGATTTTCAATGCCAAAGGTAATGTTCAGACACTCGAAGATGCCGGGCGTCTGGACATAGACAAACCGACCGCGCTGTTCCTTGTGGTGGCGGATACCGGCTTTGATGTTCTCGTAAATGTCCGCGGCATTTGGATCGTTCAACGGCAAGTCCAGGATTTCCGGCGGCTCGATGATCGCCCCCGCTTTTTTCCGCTCCCAGAATGCCCCGTCGGCAATGTACGGTCCCTTGCCGAATAGATGGGCCAGGTCGAACTCGTACTTGTCCTCAAACGCTTCGACCGAGCCAAAGGCGGCCGTAAGCGGCTCCTGGAGGTTGGCCGACACCCACCCATAAATGGGCAGCCGGTCGGGCCGGCGATGCCGGATCACGGTTTCCACTCGTTCGCGTGAAATCATGTTTATTCCTTTCGCAACTGGCTTATCCCAAGTTTCGTTTACCCCGGTCATGCCTCGCCGGTGCGCGCCTTCCTTCTCTACCTCCCACGAGGTCCGGCAACACCATTACTCCCAACGCCGTCAACACCTGCGTGGCCACGATCAGGTTGCCGACAGCGTTTAGATGCGCGCCGTCGCTGAACACGGTATGCAGCTCGTGCTGTTGTTGCAACAACTTCTGCCGGGTGGTCAGTGCCCTCCCGATGTCCACGAACACGCCCCGTTGCGCGGCCACAAGCTGCCGCGCCTGTTGGTGATACGGCCCAGACTTCGCGCGGGCCGGCCGCCGGCCGCCGAGGAACATTACGCGCGCCCCACAAACTTCCTGCGCCCGCCGGCAATACTCGGCGAAACTCGCCGCAAACTCTTTGACGGTCACGCCGTGGTGGGGATCGTTGTTGCCTATCGTCAGAATGATCCACGCCGGCTTGAGCTTCGGGACGATGGCAAACCGCGCCAGCAGGTCGCGGATGGTCGAGCCGCCGACGCCGTTGTTGTGGAACGTCAGCGCCAGGTCGGGCCGGTTGGCGAACAGCCACTCGGCCACGTCGTCGGCGTACGTGCGGTCCCAATTCGCCAGCCGCAGGAACGGCCACGGGTCCAACGCCGGCTGCATCCGCCGGTTGGTGATCGAATCGCCCTCGAAGAGAACAATCTGTCGGGGCCGTAGGAGGGATTTCATAATCCCAACCCAGCCTCCTTGAGGTTGAGGTAGCTCACCGTGATCGTGTCCAGCGCGCTCAGGTAGCGCAGCTTGTCCTGTTCGATGACCGCCCATTCGACGCCGGTCTCGATGGCCGTCTGCACCGCCTCCTTCACGGGCACCACGCCGGTGCCAACTGCGGTGAACTTTCCGCGTTCGCTCAGGTCGTACAGATCCTTCACATGAATCACCGACACGCGCCCCGCCAACCGGCGCAACACCCGGCACGGGTCTTCGCCGCCAAACGTCACCCACGCAATGTCCACATTGAAATACAGACATTGCGGGTCCGTGTGCTCGGCGAGCATGTCGAGCGCATACACCCCGTTGAAGATGTTGCGAAACTCCTGCTCGTGATTGTGGTAGCAGAGTTTCAACCCGGCGGCGGTTATCTTCGCGCCGGCCCGGTTATACAACTCGGCATCGCGCAAGACCTCCTCCCGATTCCCGCACGCCGACCACCAGACGGTGATGTGCGCCGCCTGCAACGCCATCGCGTCGGCGATCAGTCGGTCAAGGTCACCCTGCAAATCCTCGCGTTTCGCGCCAACGGTGACGACCCGCAGACCAAGCTCATGCAGCCGTTTCAAATTGGCCGCCCGGTCGCCCGCCAACAACTCCGCCATGCCGGTCTGTTCCAACCCCCGGTAACCGATGGCCGCCACCTTCGCCATCGTGCCCCAGTAATCCCGTTTTAATTC
>CALBCO010000161.1 GCA_937927265.1 uncultured Verrucomicrobiae bacterium
GGACAACCGGCCCGCGGCCCAACCGCGCCCACGGCCGTTGCTGGCTCATCTCCACCGACACGACCAACGCGCGCCGCGGAATGCGTCCCGACCGGGCCACCCGCACCGCGCCGGGAAACCCGACTTCTTCGGCGCGCGTGAACACCGCCCACACATGCGCGCGCGCCCGGTCGCGCGCCAAATCCGCCAAGGCCGCGAGCACCGCTGCCACGCTGAGCACGTCATCAATCGCGATGGCGTGCAGTTTCCCGCGGCGCACAGCAAACGCCGGCAAGTCCCACATTCCCGGCAGACCCGCTTGTAACGGCCGCTCCGCGATCATGTCCAGTTGTTTGCCCGGCCGCACGCGGCGCACACGGGCGTGAATGTTCCCAAAGCGGACGCGCGCGCCCGCCAGCATCGCCTTGGGCACGCCGCCCAAGAATTGCGCCCGCCGCGCACCGAGCGCTTCAAATCCGGGATGATCCATATGCGCCACAAAAACAATCGGCGGCCCCGCGTAATGGCGCTGATAGCGGACGATCAGATTGCCGACCCGGTCGGACTGGACGGTCAATCCTTGTTCTCGGCAATAGCGAACAGCGAACTCGCGCACGGCATGCTCGTGATACGGGGCGGTGGGCAGCCGGAGAAGTTGGCCAGCCAAGCGAAGCAACGGGACGCGATTCATGGCGATTAGTATAGATGTTGCCTGTCCTGCCGGCAAGCCACCCGGATCGTTTGCACGAGAGCCACCAATTTTGTTCGGCCATCCAAAGCGTCACTTACGCGGCGCATTCCCAAACCGTTCGGCCTCGCCAAGGCCCTTTCACATTGCGCAGCAGCGTCTCGGAGTGCGGTGTCAGAGCACCCCTTCTCCAGCCGACAATCTGCTGCTGTCTGTTTGCTCTCCATGGCTTAGGCAAACCCGATGCCGACAGCAATCTCTGCGTCACCTTTCAGATTGACCGGGAAGTCTGGGGCGGGGCTAACGCCACTGATGGCCAAGCCGCAGAGATCGGGGAGATGGATGCTGGTTTGTACCGGGGAAAAGCACACAAAAAGCCACCTCACGAAAACTGTTCACCCCAAGATGAACCCTTTCAGCATTGCGCGAATGATTCAGGGGCAAGCCGCCCGGTAGCGATTCGGAGTTGACATCATCGCGGCCGGCGGTATTATCAATGCCTGTAAGGGCGAACGACTGACAAAATTGTGTGAGTCAAGAACCATGTTTGTCAGGATGCAGACAGCAGTAACGGAACAGACCGATGCACATCGGCGCAACCACAGAAAGGTGAAATATGGCTACCCACCGCGTTGACTTCCCCACCCACAAACGGCCCACGACGGATGTTAATATCCTGTTGCTCCTCGGCGGCGGAGCTGTGCTGACCGTGGTCATCTATGCCGGGTTATGGACACTGGGCACCGAAGGCGGCGCGGGGTTTGTGCGCGACTTGTTTATCGGGCGGTTCAAGCCCGAACCGGATCGGCTTTTGTTTTGCGGTTTGATCACGTTCATGTGGTCGCTCTCGATGATGAACGCCGTCTTGAAGATGTTGCGCATTCGCAATGAACGCAAAATTGAGGCTCGGAATGTAATACCGCAGAATCTCGATTTCACGAAGAGCCAGGATGTGTTGGACGCCTACCACCAGGTCTCCTCGCACGAATCGCTGGCCACGAGCATCGCCCTGACCCGCGTGTCCCGTGTGTTGGCCGTGTGGATCAACACGGAGAGTTTCGAACGGACCGTCCAAGCTGCCAAAGAAGAAAGCGACTTGGACGCTTTTGCTTCCGATTCGTCGTATCGGATGAACCGCCTGTTTATCTGGGCGCTGCCGGTGCTCGGGTTCATCGGCACGGTGTACGGCGTGAGCTTGGCGGTGTCCAATTTTGCCGGGTTCTTGTCAGGCGCGGTCACCCCCGAAGGCATCAAGACGCAAGTGGGGTTGATTACGACCGGCTTGGGTGTGGCGTTTTATACCACGTTGCTGGGCCTGATTTTTGCCACGATCGCGGCCTTCGCCAGTTTGCTGACGGAACGCAGCGAAGAAGCCATGCTCGATGAGATCAATGAATTGGTCGAAGACCGGTTGATTTTGCGGATGCCGGTGGCCAGCGAGAAGTTCCCCTTGGAAGAAATGGTCAATGCGATTCGCGACAGCATCGCCGGCATCCAGTCGCAATTCAAATTCCCGATGGACGAATTGGCCCAGGCCATTGACGCGGGGTTCCGGCGATTGCCCAATCCCGACCGGTATGAGGAAGTATTCAGCCGGGCCATTGCCAAGGCGGGCGACTTGATCAATCAAAAGTATGATGAGTTCACGCAGATTTATGAGCGGCGAGCGGGCGAACTGGGGATGCAACTGAGCGGCAGACTCGAAGGGGTGGGCAACGCGTTCAGCAACGGGATGCAACGACTGGCGCAGCAGTTGAACGAGCAGACGGCGCGCTTGGGTCAGACCTTGTCGGAAATGGAAGGCCGGCAGAGTGAACGGCTCAACGCGATTGTCGAAGAAATGCGCCGGCTGGCCCAACAGTTGCCCGAAGACCTCCGCAAAGGTCAGGAACGCTACCTCGAAATGCAGGCCAAGACGGAGCAGAAGACGATGGATCGGTTCGAGGAATTGACTGAGCAAATCACCACCGCCGGCAAGGAACAGTCCGAGCAGTTCGGCGAAGCCCACGAGCGGTACCTTGCGGCGATCTCCGACTTGGATCGCAGGGAAATCGCCCGCTGGGAAAAAATGGTCGCCGAGTTCAACCAGTTGGCCGTGCGTCTCAGCGAATCGTTCAAGCAGTCTGTGGCGGCGCTGGACAGCGCGTCGGCTCGCTACAGCGAGCGCATTCAGGCCTCGGTCGAGGCGCTCAACGAGCAACTCGAAGCCGTCAAACAATTGGGCAGTGAAATTGACAAGGTGTTGCACACGACCCAGACGATGGAAGGCACGTTGCGCACGATCGGTAGCTCCGATGAGTTCCGGCAAACATTGTCCAGCTTGCGCACGCATCTAACTGCGAGCGACGAATTGCTGAAGCAATTGTCGAAACCGCGCAAGGTCGTGTTCCAAGAGGCGCGGGTGGACCAAGAATAGTCAGCCGGCTGGCGCCGGCCACGGTGACCCATGGCCATTCAGAGAAAGCGCGGAAAAACAGACTTGGACGTGACCGGGTTTCTGTCAGTTATGTCCATTGTGACGGGGTTGATCGCGCTGATTCTGTTCACCATCGCGTTGCGGATTGCGATGAATCCCAAGGCGTTGCGGATTGTGTCGTTCCGCCTGTTCACGAGTATTCGCACCAGTGGCCAGAACCCCAAAATCCCGTCTTATGTGGATTGCCACCCCACGCACATCATGTTGTATCCGGGTGAGACCAAACTCTCTTGGGAGGATCTGCAACGGCCTGGGAATGGGTTTCAGCAAATGTTGGATCGGATTCTCGCTGCGGCGCACGAACAATACATCATCGTGATGGTGCGTCCCGGTTCGGCGAAGTTTTTCCGTGCGGTCCGCAATGAAATTGGCAAACGACGGATTGACGTTGGTTACGACGCGATTCCTGCAGATTTCAAAGTGGACTGGAACGCTGCCACCCGTGCGTTGGGGATCAGCGAGGAGTAAACCTGTATGGCTCAAATACGCAAACCCGCCCCTGAATTGTTGCTCGTGTCGTTCTGCGACATTCTGACGATTTCGATCTCCGGTTTGTTCATGGCGACAATCATCACGGTGTATGAGGCAACCAAGATCCCGGAGTTGTCCATGGTGCCGCGTGCCATTGCGACCGATAAGGTGCCGGTCTTCTTTGAATGCCGGCGCAACGAGTTGTTTCCGGTGGGCAAGGATGAATTGGATCAAAAAGTCGCTGAGTTGCTTTCCAGTTTGCGACCCAACGTGCGCGGTGGCGATCTGTCGCAATTCCTCAAAGCCATTGAAGGGCAGAAGGTGGGCAACGAATACTACGATGTCGAGCCGCGCTACCTCTTGCTCGGCCAGATGGCAGTCGAACCGAAAACCAACGCGCCACCGGGAGAGAGTATCGCCACCTTGGATCGGTCGGACAGTAAATTCTGGAAGTGGCTTTCCGCGGTCAATACCGGCAGCCAATATGTTGCCTTCTTGGTGCGCGACGACAGTTTCGATATCTTCAAGAAGGCACGGGAACTGGCCGACCGGGCCGGTTGGGATACTGGCTGGGAGCTGCTCGGCGAAGGTGAGCCGATCAAATTTGGCGGCAAGGATGTCGGCGTGACGATTGACCCGCAATGAGCTTGCTGGAGTGATACATGGCGACGCCCGTCAAAAAAAACAGTCAACGCAGACGCGGCTCAAAGACAAGCACTGTGGTCTGGGTGGTGCTGGTGGTGTTGCTGGGCGCAGCCGGGGTCATGGCGCTGAATGTTTCCAAGCGAATGCGGCGCGTCGTCCAAGAGACCAATAGCATCAAACAAGCTCATCAAGAAGCCGCCCGACGGCAGGAAGCGGCCAGCAAGCTGCCGGCGCGCAAGGAGTTTTCCCCCGCCTTTCTCCAAATGGCCTTTGGCGACAACCCCCCACTGCTCGAAGAAATCAAGGGCGTGTTGCAGGAAGCCATCGGCGCCAAGCCGCGCCTGGCGCAGGGGGATGTAGCCTTGATGTTGGTCACGTATCGGGCCGAAGGGGAATTGCACGACGTGGCGATCCATATTTTCGGCAATTTGATTCCCGAACGGATGCCTGCCTTCAGCGCCGAGGGCTACTGGAAATCACAGTTGCCACCGACCTTTTACGAAGTTGGCCAGTCGTTGTTGTCCACGTTGGGCCGCAACCTGATCATCTTGGCCAAACCGGAGGTGGAAGAAAAGCAACGCCACCTGATGGAGGCCCTGCTGAACAATCAGATGGATGTCATCCGCGATACGCTGCGCGAACCGTTGTCGTTCATTGTCATTGTTCCGGAGCCGGGTGCGCTCTTCACCGAACGCTACCGGCCGTATCTGGCGGCCACGCTGATTAAAGGCAAGATTTCCAACACCGAAGCCCGCGTTGAGGTGGTCAGCCTGAGTTATGATCAACAAAAAGCCAAGGAACTGGCGCAGTTGATTTCCGACATCCAGTTGATGGGCATCAGTCTCATCCGCATCCGGTTCGGCCAGAGAGAGGCCGAGCAGGTTTTCGATCAGCTCCTGCGTTGTCAAATCCGCGCCGATGGCCCCGTGGTTTCCACGCAGTTCATGATCCCCCAAATCGGCATCGAACGCGGACTGCCGAAGTTGGTTCTCGGCCTTTCCAAAGGCATTAACCGCCTGAAACGGGGGCCCGGCTACCCCATGTGACCGCTGTCCTATGAGCCAAACGGCAAGGCGACTGGTGATGGTGATCGGAGTGGGCTTTCTCACGCCGTTCTCTGCGTTGGCCCAGTCTCCTTCGCCAGCGGACCCACAACTCCCCGCTGCCTACGCGCGTGCCCATTTTGACCGGCTGTATCCGCCCGAAGCAGTGGCCTTCATTAAGGAACAACTCCAAACCGCCAATCCGTTCTTGCCGGTGCTCGCGCAACTGGCAAAAGACCCCCGACCTGAAGTGCGGAAACTGGTTGCGGTGTTGCTGGGTGAATCCGCCCAAGCCGAAGCAGCGCCGCCTCTCTGGCAACTGGTGCGCGACGATCAAGAACCCGTCCGCCTGACGGCCGCCGGGGCGCTGACCCGGTTGTCACAAACCGTTGCGATTGGGGTGGAGACGGACGGACTACGCGACCCCCGCGCCCCGGTGCGCCGGTTCGTGGCGGCCGCCCTGAACATGCTGGGTGACAAAGCCGCTGAGGAATCCTTGATTGCCGCGCTCAGTACGGAAGAGAACGAACTTGTTCGGTTGGATCTGGTGCGGGCCTTGGGCCGTTGCGGAACCAAAGCCGCCACGCCGGTGCTCATCAAAACGGTGCGCGATGACCCCAGTGTGTTGGTGCGTACCACGGCGGTGCCGGTTTTGGCAATGCACGCTTCGGCTCAGGTGACCGAAACGTTGCTGGCAGCCTTGCAAGACCCGGATTGGCACGTGCGAGCCATTGCCGCTTTGGTCCTGCGCGGTCGAGCCAAAGAATCCTCCGAAGTAGCGACGGCGCTGTTGGATCGGCTTTATCATGACGACTTTGCGCTCGTCCGTGACCGGGCAGCTGATTCGCTGGCGGGCGCTCTAAGCAATGAAGTGTTAAAGGGCCTGGTGGCGGCGATTGTGTCTGACAATCGCGAGGCAGGGATTCACGCGGCCCGTGGTTTGATCTACGCCAAGGCCGTGGCGGCGGTGCCGTTGTTGCTCGAACATCGCAACGACCCGCGCCCCGAAGTCCGCCGGCGCATCGTCGAGGTCATTGGCGCGCTCGGCGGGGCGAACCATGCCGCGACCATGATCGAACTCAGCGGCGACCCTGATCCCAACGTTCGGCTCGGCGCGGTCAACGCCCTCCGCGGTCTCGGTCCCGACCTGACGCTGGAGATATTGCTGCCGCGCTTGGGCGACACCAACAGCCATGTGCGGGCCGCCGCCGCCCGGATACTGGGCGAGCGCGGGGATCGCGCCGCGGTCCCCCACTTGGTGCGCCTCTTGCGGTTCGATTCAGAGACGTTCGTGCGCAGCGAAGCCGCTGAAGCTTTGGGCAAACTCGGCGACAAGAGCGCCACGCTTGCCTTGATCGAAGTGCTGGTGGACGACGGCACGCGTACCGCTCCCGCCCCCGGCGAAGGGTTGACCATCGGTGGAGGAATTGAAATGTTACCCGAAGTCGCCAGCCTGACGGAATTGGAACGCCGCATCAAAGCCGTCCAAGCACTCGGCGAACTGCGCGACGAACGCGCAGTGGATCCTATTATTCAAAAGGGCTTGGCAGCGGAAGACGCCGGCCTGCGGGCCGAGTCGGCAGTGGCGCTGGGCAAAATCGGCTCGCCCCGAGCCACGCCAGCCCTGCAACTGAGCGTCAAACCCTACTACGACACGGCCCCGAAGGTCACCGACACCGTCCTCATCGCGGCCGGCACAGTGGACGACCGCGTGCGGGTGGTCCAGGAACGAGAAGCGCGGGTCCGCGCTTCCGTCGCGTGGGCTCTGGGGCAGATTGGCGATCCTCAAGCGCGCGCGCTGTTGACCATGGCACTAGATGATGTCAACAGCCTCGTGCGCGATGCCGCCGCCGAAGCCTTGGCGCGGATCGCGGAAAAAGAGGAACGAAAACCAGTCGCCAGCAGCACTC
>CALBCO010000162.1 GCA_937927265.1 uncultured Verrucomicrobiae bacterium
TGCTACGCCTGCACGGTGGATTGCCCGAAGGAAATCAAAATCACCGACATCATGTACGCCCTGAAACGCCGCGCCATTCAGGATGGCGTCTATCCGAAACGGTTTCCCATCCCGGTGCTGGCCCGCGAGTTTTTCAAAATGGTACGCCGCCGCGGGCGTGTCACCGAGAGCGAATTAGTGATGCGTCTGATGTTGCAAACGAATTGGTTGGGCATAGTCAAAATGTGGCGGCAAGGGTTAAACCTCATCCGCACCGGCCGGTTCTCGCTCAAACCGGAACGCATGCGCCGGGCCGAGGCGCTCCAACCGATCTTTGCCGGTGGCGAACCGCACTTGGCGGCCCGCAAACCCCAATATCCTTGGGAGGCTGAATCATGAAATTCTCGTATTTCCCCGGTTGCTCGCTCAAAGGCACCGGCCGCGCCTATGAGGAGTCGTTGTTCGCCGTCTGCCGCGCGCTCGGCGTCGAAGTGCAGGAACTCGACGATTGGAACTGCTGCGGCGCGACGGCGTACATGGCCGTCAGCGAGGCGGCCGGCTACATGATGAACACGCGCAACCTCGCGCTGGCCGAGCGCGCCCCGCACGATCTGCTCGCGCCGTGCAGCGCGTGTTATCTCTCGCTGAAAAAGACCCAGCACTACATCGCCGAATATCCCTCCATCGCCGAGCAAGCCACCGGCGCGCTCGCCGCGGAGAAACTGACTTATGCCGGCAAGGTCGCAGTCCGTCATCCGCTCGAAGTGCTCGTCAAGGATGTTGGCCTCGCCGCCATCAAGAAAGCCGTCAAGCAACCGCTGACCGGCCTGAAGGTCGCCCCGTATTACGGCTGCCAGATCGTCCGGCCGTTCGCGGAGTTCGACGACCAACAGAACCCGGTCTTGATGGACAAACTGTTGCAGGCGCTCGGCGCGGAGGTCGTCAGGTATCCGCTGAAGACCCGGTGCTGTGGCGGCAGCCTGACCGGCACGATTGGCGAGGTTGGCCAGCGGCTCAGCTTCATTTTGCTCAACGAAGCCCAACGGCGCGGCGCGACGTGCATCGCCACCGTTTGTCCGCTCTGCCAGTTCAATCTCGACAGTTATCAGGCGGAGATTTCCAAGCAATGGTCGCCGGTGAAGATGCCGGTGGTCTATTTCACGCAACTACTCGGCCTGGCGCTCGGTCTCGATGCCAAGTCGCTCGGCCTGCATCGTTGCATTGTTCCGTTGCCGCCGCGCGCCGCCCCGCGGCAGGAGGTTCACGCATGAAGACGAAAACGAATGGTGAAGCTCGCATCGGTTTTTACGTCTGCCACTGCGGCACAAACATCGCCGGCGTGGTCAACGTCGCCGCCGTCGCCGAATACGCCGGCAAGCTGCCGGGCGTGGTCGTGTCACGCGATTACAAATACATGTGCTCTGATCCCGGTCAGGAACTCATCCAAACCGACATCAAAGAGCACAACCTCAACCGGGTCGTGGTCGCGTCGTGCTCGCCGTTGCTGCACGAGCACACGTTCCGCACAGCGTGCGAGAAGGGCGGACTGAATCCGTTCTGTTTCCAGATGGTCAACATTCGCGAACACGATTCGTGGGTGCACGATCCCGGCGACCCCGCCACGGAGAAAGCAAAGGCGCTCGTGCGGGCGGCGGTCAAGCGCGTTGCGTTGCACAAACCGCTCGAAGTGAAACGCACCCGGATTCATCCCGATGTGCTGGTGGTCGGCGGCGGCATTGCCGGGATTCAAGCGGCATTGACGTTGGCCAACGGCAGCCAGAATGTTTATCTGGTCGAACGCGAACCGACCATTGGTGGTCACATGGCCAAGTTCGACAAGACGTTTCCGACGCTCGATTGCGCGGCGTGCATTCTCACGCCGAAAATGTCGGCGGTCGCCGCGCACCCGAACATCAAGCTCTGGACCTACAGCGAAGTGGTGAAGGTGGATGGATTTGTGGGCAACTACAAGGTGCAGGTGCGGCGCAATCCCCGGTACGTCAACGAGGAGTTGTGCGTCGGCTGCGCCAAGTGCGTGGATGCCTGCGTGTACAAGGAAGAGAAATTCGAGGACGAGTTCAACGAGGGCTTGGCGAAGCGCAAACCGGTCTATTTGCCGTTCCCACAGGCGACGCCGCCGGTGGTGGTGTTCGATCCGGATGCGTGCATCCAGTTGAAGACCGGCAAGTGCAAGAAATCCTGCCTCGAAGCTTGCGACCGCGACGCGATTATCTTCGACCAGAAACCGGAGACGAAGGAAATCGAAGTCGGAACGATTATTTTGGCTACGGGCTTTCGCACGTTCGATGCGGGCCGACTGCCACAATACGGGTACGGCACGTTGCCGAATGTTTATACGTCGCTGCAAATCGAGCGGATGGTCAACGCCAGCGGCCCGACCGACGGCCACATCATGCTCAAAGATGGCAGCAAACCGAAGGCCGTGGGGATCATTCACTGCATCGGCTCGCGGGACAACCGGACCAACCGCTGGTGTTCGCGCGTCTGCTGCATGTATTCGATGAAGTTGGCGCATCTGATCAAACAGCATACGGGGGCGGAGGTGTTCAACTTCTACATTGATATTCGCGCGCCCGGCAAAGGCTACGAGGAGTTCTACGAAAAATTGCAGGAAGAAGGCGTCCATTTCATTCGCGGCCGCGTCGCCGAGGTGGCTGATTGGCCGTTGACGAAGGAGGAGGAAGGCAAACTCATCATCCGCGTCGAGGACACGCTGGCCGGATTTGTGCGGCGCATCCCGGTGGACATGGTGGTGCTGGCGACCGGCCTCGAACCGCAACCCGATGCGCAGGAAGTGCGGCGGCTGTTCAACATCAGTTGCTCGACCGAAGGTTGGTTCCTGGAACGGCATCCGAAACTCGCGCCGGTGAGCACGTTTACCGATGGCATCTTCATTGCCGGCTGTTGTCAGGGGCCGAAAGACATCCCCGACACGGTTGCTCAAGCCGGTGCGGCCGCCGGGGAGGCGTTGAGTCTGATCAACGCGGGCTTCATCGAACTCGAACCGAACACGAGCTATGTGGTGGCGGACGATTGCAGCGGTTGCAAGACCTGCATCCCGCTCTGCCCCTACAATGCCATCAGCCGCGACGAGGAAAAGAAGAAGGCCGTCATCAACGAGGCGATCTGCAAAGGCTGCGGCGTCTGTGTCGCCGCCTGCCCCAGCGGCAGCATTGTGCAAAACCTATTCACCGATGACGAAATCTTCAGCGAAATCGAAGCTGTGCTCGGCTGAGGAGGAACGAATCATGGAAATGAAAACCAACGGCTGGCAACCAAAGATTGTGGCGTTTTTCTGCAACTGGTGCACGTACACCGCCGCCGACCTGGCCGGTGTGTCGCGGATGAAATACGCGCCGAACATCCGCATCATTCGCCTGATGTGTTCCGGCAGGCTCGACCCACAATTCGTGATGGCCGCGTTCGCCCGTGGCGCGGACGGCGTGCTCATCGGCGGCTGTCATCCCGGCGACTGTCATTACGTTGAAGGCAACTACAAGACTCTGCGCCGCATGACGCTGTTGAAGCGGATGCTGGCCGATCTCGGCATCGAAGAAGACCGTTGCCGATTGGAATGGATCAGCGCGAGCGAAGGCGACAAGGTCAAATGGGTCGTCAACGACATGACCGAAAAACTGCGCGCGCTTGGCCCGCTGGATTTGCCCGGCAAACACAAGGAATGGGATGCCGAGATGGAGGCGTTGGAGAAAGAAGTGCAGACGCAACAGGAAGGAGAACCGTCCCATGTCCACTAAACCCAAAATCGGTTTCTACTGGTGCGCCAGTTGCGGCGGATGCGAGGAGTCCGTCGTGGACCTGGCCGAGGATGTGTTGATGGTCACCGGAGCGGTGGACATTATTTTCTGGCCGTGCGCGATGGATTTCAAGAAGGCCGATATCGAGGCGATGCCGGACAAATCCATCGTCGCCACGCTGCTCAACGGCGCAATCCGCTCCTCCGAACAGGAGGAAATGGCGCATCTGTTGCGGCGCAAAAGCCAGGTCCTCATCGCTTACGGCTCATGTGCTCACACGGGCGGCATTCCCAGCTTGGCCAACCAGTTCACGCGCGAGCAGATTATGAAATTCGTCTATGAAGACGCGCCCACCATGGTTAACGACCAGAAGACGCATCCGCAACCGCATTCGCGCGACAATGGTCATGAACTGGAGATACCGGTGCTGCGCAACGTCGTCCGCGCACTCGATCAGGTTGTGGACGTGGACTACTACATCCCCGGTTGCCCGCCGACGCCGAAGCTGTTGAAGGAGGCCGTGCTGGCGTTGTTGTCCGGCAAGTTGCCCCCGAAAGGCACGGTGCTCGCGCCTGACCACGCGGTGTGTCAGGAATGTTTGCGCAACGATTCCAAACCGCAGGACATCAGCCTCACCGAGTTCAAACGCCCGCACGAAATCATCGCCGACCCCGAAAAATGTCTGCTCGCGCAGGGACTGGCCTGCATGGGGCCGGCCACGCGCGGCGGATGCGATGCCGTGTGCATCAAAGGCAACATGCCTTGCACTGGTTGTTTCGGGCCGGTCAGCCGCGTGCACGATCACGGCGCGAAGATTCTCAGCTATCTCGCGTCCACCGCCGCCGGTAAAGAAGAAGATGAAATCAGCGCCACGTTGGCCGGTATCCCTGACCCGGTGGGCACGTTCTACCGGTACGGGTTGGCCAAATGCCTGTTGCGCGGAAAGGTTTCCTAGCCATGAGCAATCCACTTCCCCAAGTCTGGAATCAGGGCCAACAAGCCGCCGCTGCCGCCTACAAGGCGCGCCGGGTCAGTATTGATCCAATCACCCGGCTCGAAGGCCACGGTAAGATTGATATTCATCTCGACGAGAAGGGCGATGTTGAACGCGCCTATTTTCAGGTGCCGGAGTTGCGCGGGTTCGAGGTTTTTTCCATTGGCCGACCGGCGGAGGACATGCCGCAAATCACCTCGCGCATCTGCGGTGTCTGCCCGACGGCGCATCACATGGCCGGCGTGAAAGCGTTGGATGATCTCTACAAAGTCGAGCCGACTTCCGCCGCAAAGAAACTCCGCGAGCTGGTCTATTCGACGTTCATGCTCGAAGACCACGCGTTGCATGTCTATATCCTCGGCGGACCGGATTTCATCGTCGGCCCGGACGCGCCGCCCGAATTGCGCAACGTGGTCGGCGTGATTCAGAAAGTCGGCCTCGAAATCGGCAAGCGCGTCATCGCCACGCGCCGGCGGTTGCGCGAGCTGATCGCGTATCTCGGCGGCAAAGTCATTCATCCCGTGCTGGGATTGCCGGGCGGTGTCGCCAAGGGCATGTCACCGGCTGACCTGCCGGCCTTCCAGCAACTGGGCAAGGATGCGCTCGATTTTGCCCAGTTCACCTTGCAGGTGTTCAAGGACATTGTGCTCAAGAACGACGCCTATGTGAAGCTGATCACGTCCGACGACTACACGCACAAGACCTATTACCTCGGCATGGTGGATGCCAACAACAAGGTCAACTTTTACGACGGCCCGATCCGCGTCGTTACGCCCGCCGGCAAGGAATACGCCAAGTTCGACATTCATCAATACCGGGATTTCGTGGGCGAACACGTTGAGCCGTGGAGCTACATGAAGTTCTGTTTCCTGAAGCCGGTCGGCTGGAACGGTTTTACCGAGGGCGAACAAAGCGGCATCTATTCTGTTGCGCCGCTGGCCCGGCTGAACGCTTCCGACGGCATGGCCACGCCCATCGCGCAGAAAGCGTACGAGGAATTCTATGCCACGCTAGGCGGCAAGCCGGTGCATCACACGTTGGCCAATCATTGGGCGCGGTGTATCGAGATCATCTATGCCGCCGAGCGGATGAACGAATTGCTCAATGATCCCGAAATTACGAGCAAAGACATCCGCATGTTGCCGACACAAAAGCCGACCGTTGGCATCGGCGTCGTCGAAGCGCCCCGAGGCACGCTCATCCACGAATATCACACCGACGAGCGGGGTTTGATCACGAAAGCCAACCTCATTGTGGCCACGCAAGGCAACGCCGCTCGGATGGCGATGAGCGTGGAGAAAGCCGCAAAAGGATTGATTCACGGCGGCAAGATTGACCAAGGATTGCTTAACAAAGTTGAGATGGCGTTCCGTGCCTACGACCCGTGTCTTGGCTGCGCCACGCACGCCATCGGCCAGACCCCGATGATTGTCACCATTCACAATGCCACTGGCAGCGTGGTGCAGGTTTTGCGTCGGGATTGACAACTTGGCAAGGCGGGCGAATCAGGTGACATGATGTCGTGCTCAGTCATGATGATTGATGCGCCCGGTTATTCATTAACCATCGTGGCTACAAGCAGTTGCCACCCTGTCAGCCGTTGTGGCATCAGCGGTGCTAGGATCATTGAGGCGGATTATGAATGTCAAAGTTCTTCGTAATGTCCTTGAAGCGAACGATCAGGTCGCGGCCAGGATTCGGGCTGATTTGGCGGCGCGAAAGATTGTCGCAGTCAATCTGATCAGTGCGCCCGGTGCGGGCAAAACGTCGTTGCTGGAACGAACAATACCGGCGTTGAAGCCGCATTACCGGATTGGCGTGATCGAAGGCGACATTGCGACCACGTGCGATGCCGACCGGGTAGCCAAACTGGACGTGCCGGTGGTGCAACTGCTCACGGGCGGCGCGTGTCATCTCGAAGCCCCGCTGGTCCAACGCGGACTCGGCGAGCTTGGCCTTGACGGTTTGAATCTGTTGGTCATCGAAAACGTCGGCAACATCGCCTGCCCCGCCGAGTTCGACCTCGGCGAGAACGCCAAAGTCGGAATCCTCAGCGTCACTGAAGGCCACGACAAGCCGGCCAAGTACCCGTTGCTCTTTCATGAAATCAGCGCGCTGGTGCTCAACAAGGTGGATTTGCTGCCATACTGCGATTTCGACGAGGCGAAATTCGAGGCTGATTTCCGCAAGCTCAACGCGGGCGCGCCGATTTTCAAAGTGTCATGCAGAACCGGCGAAGGGTTGGGCGCATGGACACACTGGCTGCAACATGTCGCGGCGGGCGAGATTCACGTTCACCCGCACAGCCATACCGGCGTCGAGGGCATCCAGCCGCATACCCATCCACACAAACACTGATGAACTTTTTTCTGTCATTCCGAGCGCAGCGAGGAATCTCTGAAACTCAGAGATCCTTCGCTTCGCTCAGGATGACAAAGGCGATGTGGTGAAAACGCGTGTACAGGCGAAGATTGTTGGCCGCGTACAGGGCGTCGGTTTCCGACCGACCGTTTACCGCTACGCCACAGAACGTGGCCTGACCGGCTTCGTCCGCAACGAGCCGACCGGCGTGGTGCTCGAAGTCGAAGGCGATGAACGCGCGGTGGATGCTTTCCTCCGTCAACTCGAACACGAGCCGCCCCCGCAGGCCATTATTGCCGGCATCGAAACGCGGACGGTTGCCGTGCGCAATGATGAGCAATTTGAAGTGATCGAATCTGAAGCCGCCGGGGCCGCTGAAGTTCATCTCTCACCGGATCTGGCGACGTGTGATGATTGTTTGCGCGAGTTGAATGATCCCTCAGACCGCCGGCACGGTTACCCGTTCATCAACTGCACGAATTGCGGCCCGCGGTTCACAATTATCCGCGATTTGCCATACGACCGCGCCAACACGAGCATGGACGGGTTCACCATGTGCGAGCCGTGCGACTGGGAATATCACGACCCGACCGACCGGCGGTTTCACGCCCAACCGGATGCGTGCGCGGTATGTGGACCATCTCTTAACCTTGTCATTCTGAGCGAAGCGAAGAATCGCAGCCGGTCAACGACCGAAACCCTTCGCCTCGCTCAGGGTGACAGCATTGTGGAAGCGGTTCGTTCACTTCGCGCCGGCCAGATCGTCGCCATCAAGAGCCTCGGTGGGTTTCACTTGGCGTGCACGCTCGAAACGGTTGGTAAACTTCGCACGCGCAAGCATCGGCCCCACAAACCGTTCGCGGTTATGTTCCGCGACATCACCACAATCAAGCGACAGTGCCAAGTCAGCGAGGCTGAGGAAGCCGAGCTGTTGTCCGTGGCGCGGCCCATCGTCATTCTGAAATCCAAACCGTCCCCGGCCTCGCCGGACTTTCCCACTCTGGGCGCGTTTTTGCCCTACACGCCGATTCATCAGTTGTTGATGCAGCACTTCGACGCGCTGGTGATGACTTCCGGCAATCTCGCCGAGGAACCAATTGCGAGCGACGAGGCGGAGTTGCCGGCGGTGGCTGACGCTGTGCTAACGCACAACCGGCCGATCATCCACAAGTGTGACGACTCGGTGTTGCGCGTCGTGAACGGTCAGCGCCAGTTCTTCCGCCGGGCGCGGGGTTTTGTGCCCAACGCCATTCGGTTTGCCGAGGATTGTCCGCACATCCTCGCGGTGGGCGGCGAACTGAAGAACACGTTTTGTTTGGCACGGAATGGCTGGGCATTTCTGTCGCAGCACATCGGCGACTTGAAAGAATACAAAACCTGCGTGTATTTCGAGCACGAGATTGCCGAGTGGCAACGATTGATGCGCGTGGCGCCGGTGGCCGTCGCGCATGATTTGCATCCCCATTATCTCTCCACCCGGTGGGCGGCAAA
>CALBCO010000163.1 GCA_937927265.1 uncultured Verrucomicrobiae bacterium
TGGGGTTGGCGCTGGAGAAGACCGGCGCGGCCCGGTGGCTGGGCAAACAGGCGGTGCGCGCTGTGCCGTGGTTCGGGCCGTTGGCGGCGCTAGTGATCATTTATCTGGTGACGCTGGTGTTGTCGGAGGTGATGAGCAACACGGCCACGGCAGCGGCGGTGGCGGCG
Organism: uncultured Verrucomicrobiae bacterium; assembly: GCA_937927265.1. Lineage (GTDB taxonomy): Bacteria > Verrucomicrobiota > Verrucomicrobiia > Palsa-1439 > Palsa-1439 > CALBCO01. Next base: position 168 of record CALBCO010000163.1, read on the forward strand.
GGTGTTTCGCCGCGCCCGTTCTTGATTGCGATCACTTTTGCCGCGGCAACTTGTTTTGCCACGCCGATCGGTTACCAGACGAACTTCATGGTTTATACGCCGGGAGGGTACAAGTTCCGGGATTACCTGCGAGTCGGTATCCCGCTGGACGTGCTGTTTGCCGCGCTGGCGATCTATTTCGTCCCGCGATTCTGGCCGTTCTGACCAACGCCAGGCGAAACATCATTTCTGGATTTTCTGAAACAACCGCACTGCGTTTCCTTCCAAGTCTTCAAACTCCGCCAGCCAGAAACCGTATTCCTGCCGCGGCTCGTACCGGAACGTCGCGCCGAGCTTCTTCAGTTTCTCCGTGTACGCCTGGATGTCGTCCACCTCGATGCTGAATCGGCATGCGCCATGGCCCAGCGCGGCGTGCGTGGCGTGTTTGTCGTCCATCTGATGCAACGCCAGGTCCGAACCGTCGCCGAGTTTGTATTGCACCCACCATTTGGCGTCCACCACCGGCTTGCCGAGGTCGAAGGCCGCCTCGTAAAACCTTCGCTCCTTCTCCAGGTTCAGCACGTAGAGAAACACCACGTTGATTCGTTTGACCGTTGCCATGTTGATTCCTTTCTAGTTGAGTTTGAACACAGTAGCCGCTTGTTGAGCCAACGCAACCAACGGTTGTGGATAAATCCCCAGCCCGATCATCGCCGCGAGACAGACCCACAACATCACCCGCGTCACCGGCGACACCGCGATCGGCTCGGCATCCGCCGCCGGCTCATCCAAATAGATCGCCCGGCCCACGTTCAGATAGAAATACAACGACACCACCACCGTCGCCGCGCCGATCCCGGCCAGCCAGTAGAATTGCGGCTGGCTTCGCGCTCGTTCAATCACCGCCGCGAACAACTGAAACTTCCCGAAAAATCCGCTCAATGGCGGCACCCCCGCCAAGGACATCATCGCCAAAAACAACGCTACGCCCAGCAACGGCGACCGTTTCCCCAGCCCGGCGTACTCCGGGATCAGTTCGCGTTCCACCGCCACGATAACCAGAAACGCGCAGAACACAGTCAACGCATATTGCGCGAGGTAGAACAGCACCGCCTCCGCGCCGAGGGTGTTCACCGCCGCCACGCCCATCAGCAAATAGCCGGCATGACCGATGGACGAATACCCCAACAGTCGCTTGATATTTGTTTGCGGCAGCGCGCCGAAATTGCCGTAAATCAGTGTCAACGCCGCCAACACCAATAACACCGGCATCCACACCGCCGACACCGGCAGCAATCCCGCCAGCAACACCCGCAACAACAACGCGAAACCGGCTGCCTTGCTCCCGACCGCCAGAAACGCCGTGACCGGCGTCGGCGCGCCCTGATACACATCCGGCGCCCAAATCTGGAACGGCACCGCCGCGATCTTGAACCCCAACCCGGCCAGCACCAGCAACATCCCCACCGTGAAGGCCGGGGAGGTTGAAGCGTTGAGCGTGGCGCGTAAAGTGTCGAAGTTTGTAGTCCCGGTAGTGCCGAAGATGTATGCGATCCCGTACACCATGAACCCGCTGGAGAGCGCGCCGAGAATCAAATACTTCGTCCCCGCCTCCAACGACGGTACCTGCCGGCGCAGATAACTCACCAGCACATAAAAGCTGATCGTCACCAACTCCAGCGCGACGAACAGCAGAATAAAATCGTTCACCGACGCCGTCAGCAACATCCCGGTCGCCGCGAGCAGTACCTCCGCATTGAACTCCGCGCCGCCGCTTTCAATCCGCCGCGAAAACTCCGCGCCCATCACCAACACCAGCGCGGTCGCCAGCAAAAACAGCCGTTTGAAGAACAACGCGGACGCATCCAGCCGGTACATCTCGTGGAAAAACGTCCCGTCTACCGGCAACAGCGCAAAGCTGTACAGGAACGTCAGCCCAACCAGTCCGGCCAGCAACAACCCAAACCGGCGTTTATCGGCTACCGGCCGAAACGCATCCGTCAACAACGCCCCCAGCGCCAGAATCACCAGCAGACATTCCAGTTGGATCGCGTAGAGGCTCATGGCTTCTCCATCTGTGCCAATCTGTGTGAATCCGTGGTCACGATCCGCTCCACGCTGGGCTTAATGATATCCGTTAGCGACCGTGGCCAGAACCCGACCACCAGCAACACTGCGATCAGCAAAGCGTACGGGAATCGTTGCCGGAGCGTCGTGGCGTCTTTCAGCATGTTCCACTGCTCATCGAACGGCCCAAAGAAACTCGTCCGCACCGCCCACAACAGATACGTCGCCGTCACGACGATCCCCCACACGGCGGCAATCGTCGCGATACGGAACAACGTCGAGCCTTGTTTCCAGGCGCCGATGAACACCATCACTTCGCTGACAAAGTTGGCAAACCCCGGCAGCCCCGCCGATGCCATCACCGCCATCACCATGCACACGCCGATGAACGGAATCTTCCGGGCCAGCCCGCTCAAGTCCGGCACCATCCGGTTGTGCGTCTGGTGATAGAAGAAGCCGATGAGCGAGAACGTCAGCGCCGCCATCACGCCATGCGCGAACATCAACAGCACCGCACCGCTCACGCCAATCACGTTCAACGTCGCAATCCCCAGCAGCACATAGCCCATGTGACTGACCGACGAGTAGCCGATCACAAATTTCCAATCCTTCTGCGTCATCGCCGCCAAGCCGGCATACAGGATGTTGAAGATGCATAAAATCGCCAGCAAATCCATCCAGTGCCGAGCCCCTTCCGGCATCATCGGCAACGCCAACCGGATGATTCCGTACGCGCCCAGCTTCTTCAGGACCCCGGCATGCATCATTGAAGCCGCTGTCGGTGCCGCCGCATAGCCCAGCGGCGACCACGTGTGGAAGGGAAACAGCGATGCGAGAAACCCAAACCCAAACAGCAAACAAGCAAACACCCATTTCTGCGTGCTCCCGGCCAGCCGCAGGTTCTGCTTCAACTCGACCATGTCAAACGTCCGCCCGCCCGCGTAGTACATCGTCAGCAGCCCGATCAACGCCAACACCGCACCCGCCGTCAGGTACAACGTCAACTTCATCGTCGCATATTCCTTCGTCCGTCCGTGCTTGCCGGGCGGCAACGACCCGTACATGCCGATGAGCAAATACATTGGGATCACCGCCAACTCATAGAAGAAGTAGAAGAAAAACATGTCCATCGCGCAAAACGTCCCGCTGATGCCGGTCGTCAGCGCGAGAAACAAAATGTAGTACTCCTTTTGCCGGTCATGGATCTCGTGCGAGATGAGCGTCCCCGCAAACGAGACGAAGCCCACAAGCAACAGCAATGTCATCGAAATCCCGTCCACGCCAAACTTCAGGGATACGTTCAGAGCCGGTACCCATTCCCGCGCGAACACAAACTGGTAGCCGGCATTCGTCCGGTCGAACTGCGAAAAAATGTAAAGCGTGAGCAACAGCGACACGCCCGTGGCAAAAATTGCCAGCGCTCGAATCGCCCCCGGCTTCTTTGCCGGCAACAAAAACGCCAGAAACGCCGCCGTCAGCGGCAGGAGAATTGCGATGGTGAGAAGGTTCTCCACTTCAGCGCCCTCCTCCCACCGTGTCATTCTGAGCGGAGCG
>CALBCO010000164.1 GCA_937927265.1 uncultured Verrucomicrobiae bacterium
GCCGGGCACGTCAATGCCGGGAACACCGGCGTCAGCGGCTCAAAACGCAGTCCGGCAAGATCGCGTTGCCGGGCCAGTTCGTAGCCCAGCGCGGCGACTTGGATGACCAAGAGTTTCTTCATCGTCAACTCGCGTAAAACCGGCGCGACAATACCCGAAACACCGGCCACAACGCCAGCCACACGCTGGCGATGAGCGGAGTTTGTGCACAGAATGCCGCCTGCATCGGCAACAGAGCGCTAATCCACAGACCAACCGCTTGCGGCGGGTTTGATTCTCGCGCGGCGACCACAGCCACGATCACCGCAATCACCGCCACCGGCGTCGGATGAATGATTGCAAAACCCGCCGCCAACACCAACGCCGGCAACCAGCGCGACCAGCCAACGTTTTCCGCCGCGGTTTCGTACCGCGCAATCCCCGTGACGACGGCGATGTAAAGCGCGAGCAGTCCCGCGGCTGGATGAAAGCCGGCCGCCCCGAGCAAAAAGCTTAATCCCCGGCACGCGCCCATGTTGACCGGACCCAAAACCGGGATCCGCTTGCCCCCGGCGTTGTAGAGAAGAACGGCCGCCAACAACGCAAGGCCGATGACGGTGGGCGCGAGCGCCCAGCCGGCAACAGCCAACGCACCGCCAACAATACCGGCTGCCGCGCGCGAGACTTGGCCGCTGGGAATGGGCCGGTTGGGCCGGTCGCGGGCGTCTTCGGCGGCGTCGAAAAGGTCGTTGCTGATGACGCCGGCCGCGTAGAAACAGACGCTGGCCGCAGCCGGTCGCCAGTCGAGCGCGGCGCCGCTCAGCAGCGCGCCGGCGATGGGGTCGCCGGGCACGGTGAGAAGATTCGGCAGGCGGACCAGTTGCAGCCAAGCAGTCAGCGTTGAAACTCGCGCGGGTCGAGCGGCTGAATGTTGAAGTCCGGTTGCCATTTCGGGGATTGCCGGTAAAACGCCATCGCGTTGTTGAAGACGAGGTCGCGGATGGTCGCCTCGCTGTGGCCGTCTTGTTTCATGAACTCGACGACTTTGACGAGGCTCAACGGGTCGGAGATACCCCAATCGGCGGAGCCATTCACCATGACACGGGTGCTGCCGTATTGCCGCACCATCGCCGAAACGCGGGCCGGAGTGAGTTTGGAAATCGGATATACCGTCATGCCGGCGTAGCAACCGCTGTCGAGCGCGGCCTTGATTGTCTCCTCGGTATTGTGGTCAATCTCGATTTGCGGGCCGAGCAGGTTGAGGTCGCGCAGAATAGCCACGGTGCGCGCGATGCCGCGCGGTTTGTCCACGTGCGGCAGGTGGACGATGACCGGCATCTTCCGCGCTTTGGCGATTTCGAGTTGCCGGACAAAGGCGCGTTCTTCGTTCGGCGTGATGTTGTTGAAGCCGGTCTCGCCGATGGCGACGCACCGCGGGTGGTCGAGATATTCGCCCATCCCGGCAATCACTTCGTCGGCGAGCGCGAAGTTTTCGGCTTCTTTCGGGTTAAGCGACACGGCGGCGTAGTGGTCAAGGCCGAAGCGCCGGGCGCGGACGGTCTCGAAGTCGAGAATGAGTTGGAAATAATCAAAGAACGTCCCGGCATAGCGGCGGTTGGTTCCCAGCCAGAACGACGGCTCGACGCAAGCGCGGATGCCCGCGCGATACATGGCCTGGTAGTCGTCGGTCGTCCGGGAATACATGTGGATGTGCGGTTCAATGATGGTCATGGCGCGGCATTCTAGACCGTTATTGCTGTTCCGGCAAATTCCAATCCCGCTCGAAGGGATTTTGCTGAATCATTCGCGCAGTGCTGAACGATTCATCCGAAGGTGGACAGTTTTCGTGAGACTGGTTTCCTGCGGGAGTGGCCACGGCACGGGCCAACATCATTCTTTCCAGCCGGTGCACCTTCGCAATCAGCGGCGTTGGTCCTGCACCATCATTCCTGGCTTATGCGAAAGGTAACGCGGAGAGTTCTCCTGTCGCGTCACTTTCCACATCAGCCATGGAAAACGAACAGGCGGTGGGGGTACGGTGCTTTGGATGACCGAGCAAAACGGTTGGCTCTCGTACTGAGGATCAGGGGGATTTTTGCCCTTCCCTTGTTTTTGTCGCCAACCGCTGCTACCCTCACCGCTAGCATGGCCAACCGTAATTTTGTTGAAGACGCCCTCGCCGAAAAAATTCTGGTTCTGGATGGCGCGATGGGCACGATGATCCAACAACGCCGGCTCACGGCTGCCGACTTTGGCGGGCCGCAGTTCGAGGGCTGCAACGAGTATCTCGTGTTGACCCGCCCTGACGTGATCCGCGAGATTCACCGCGCCTATTTCGAAGCCGGCGCCGACATCGTCGAGACCAATACGTTCGGCGCGACACCGCTCGTGCTGGCCGAGTATGGCCTGGCCGACAAATGTCGCGAGATCAACATCACCGCCGTCAAGCTCGCCCGCGAAGCCGGCAATGGCTTTGTGGCTGGCTCGATGGGGCCGACAACAAAAGCCATCACCGTGACCGGCGGGGTGACGTTTCAGCAGTTGGTCGAGAACTTTCACGCGCAAGCCGCGGCACTCATCGAAGGCGGTGTGGATTTATTACTCGTCGAGACCTGCCAAGACACCCGCAATATCAAAGCTGCGCTCATCGGCATCGAACAGGTCGGCGCGAAGATACCGGTGATCGTCTCCGGCACGATCGAGCCGATGGGCACAATGCTTGCCGGACAAACTGCCGATGCGCTCGTCGCTTCCTTGCAGCACGTGGACTTGCTGGCGATCGGTTTGAACTGCGCGACCGGGCCGGAGTTCATGACCGACCACATCCGCACGATCCACGAGATGGCAACGATTGCTGTCTCGTGTTACCCGAACGCCGGGCTGCCAGACGAAGAAGGCCGCTACGGCGAGACGCCGACATCGTTGGCGTCGTCGCTCGAACGCTTCGTCAAGAACGGCTGGGTCAACATTGTTGGCGGCTGCTGCGGCACGACACCGGCGCACATCAAAGCCATTGCCGAGATGGTAGCCGGCAAAGCTCCGCGCCGGCATCGCGGACAACGACGCAGCTACTACAGCGGCATCGAACTGGTTGAGGCATCGGAGGAGACCCGCCCATTGCTGGTGGGAGAACGGACCAACGAGGTCGGCTCGCGAGCGTTCAAGCGGTTGATCGCCGAGGAGAAATTCGAGGAGGCGACCGAGATTGCGCGGGCGCAGGTCAAGAACGGTGCGCACATCATTGACATCAATCTCGAAAACACCGATCGCGATGAGCTGGCCGACATTGACCGGTTTTACGAGAAGGTCATCCACAAAGTCAAAGTGCCGTTGATGATTGACTCGACCAATCCGAAGGCCATTGAGCGCGCGCTGACGTATTGCCAGGGCAAAGCCATCATCAACTCCATCAATTTCGAGGACGGCGAGGAGAAATTTCTCAAGGTGCTCCCGCTGGTGAAGAAGTATGGCGCGGCGGTCATCATCGGTTCGATTGACGAGGACAAACAGCAGGCGCAGGCGATCACGCGCGAACGCAAACTGGCCATCGCATTGCGTGCCCACAAATATTGCACCGAACGCGGCATCCCCGAAGAAGACCTGATCTTCGATCCGCTGACCTTCCCCTGCGCCACGGGCGATGAGAACTACATCGGCAGCGCCGTCGAAACCGTTGAAGCCATCCGGCTCATCAAGGAGAAGTTGCCGCGCTGCAAGACCATCCTCGGCATCAGCAACGTCAGCTTCGGTCTCCCACCCGCCGCGCGCGAAGTCGTGAACTCGGTCATGCTCTACCACGCCACCAAGGCCGGTCTCGACCTGGCCATTGTCAACGCGGAAAAACTGGAGCGGTATGCGAGCATCCCGGAGGCGGAAAAGAAGCTCGCCGAGGATTTGCTTTTCCATTCACCCGACCGGGAAAGTTCCCAACGCGCCATCGCCGCGATCAGCGAGCATTTCCGGGACGCCACCGGCCGCGTGAAGAAGAAAACTTCCGATCTGCCTCTCGATGGCCGGCTGGCCAACTACATCATCGAAGGCACGAAGGACGGCCTGATTGCCGATCTCGACCTGAAGCTGAAGGAAGCCGACCCGCTGGCGATCATCAACGGTCCGCTCATGGCCGGCATGAACGAAGTCGGACGCCTGTTCAACGCCAACGAACTCATCGTCGCCGAAGTTCTCCAGAGCGCCGAGGCCATGAAAGCCGCCGTCGCGCATCTGGAACAATTTATGGCGCACAGCGAGAGTGCCACAAAGGGCAAAGTCCTTCTCGCCACCGTCAAAGGTGACGTGCACGACATTGGCAAAAACCTTGTCGAAATCATTCTCTCGAACAATGGCTACCGGGTCATCAACCTCGGCATTAAAGTGCCACCGGAAACATTGATTGAGGCCTACCATCGGGAGAAACCCGACGCCATCGGCTTGAGCGGTCTGTTGGTGAAGAGCGCACAACAAATGGTCGTGACGGTCGCCGATTTCAAGGCCGCCGGGATTCGCGTGCCCGTGTTGGTGGGCGGCGCGGCGTTGAGCGCAAAGTTCACGGAAACCCAAATTGCGCCCGCTTACAATGGTCCCGTTGCCTACTGCAAGGACGCCATGACTGGTCTTGCCACGATGAATCGGCTCTTGGAATCTGGTAGGGCGCGACCGCCGGGCGCGCCGCACTCGGCGACCGAAACATCGGACGGCCCGGCGGTCCGTCCCTACCCGGTCGAGGAAAACCGGCTCCCCGAATCCGCCACTCGCTCTTCTCGCGTCCGCATCTTGCCGCCCTTACCGGCGCCGTATCCTGACCGCAAAGTCATCGCCGTCCCGAATCTCACGGAAATCTGGAGCTACATCAACCCGCAAATGCTCTATGGCAAACACTTGGGCTTCAAGACCAACTTCGAGCGCGCCCTTGCCGCCCGCGATCCGAAAGCGATGGAACTGAACGCCGCCGTTGAGGAAGTGAAAGAAATCGCCCGCCAGTTCATGAAGATCAAGGCGGTGTGGCAGTTCTTTGATGTGGTCGCGCGGGGCAACAGCATCAGGATGTCGGCTCTGCGCGGTCAGCCGCCCGTCACCCATCAGTTCACCTTCCCGCGGCAAAGGAAGCCGGATGGGTTGTGCCTGGCTGATTACGTTGCTCCATCCTCGCCGGACTCCGTGGCCGTGTTTGTCGTCACCGCGGGGGCCGGCATCCTCGAACGGGCCCATGAGTTCAAAGCCCGCGGCGCATTCCTGAAATCACACGCGCTGCAAGCACTCGCGCTGGAAACTGCCGAAGCCGCTGCGGAATGGCTCCATCGGCGAATCCGGGAAGACTGGGGTTTTCCGGACCCTGCCGATATGACCATGCTCGACCGGTTTCAGGCGCGGTACCGCGGCAAACGTTACAGCCCCGGCTATCCCGCCTGTCCGGCCTTGGAAGATCAAGCCGGCATCTTCAAGCTACTGCGCCCCGAAGAGTTGGGTGTGAACTTGACCGAGGGATTCATGATGGAGCCCGAGGCTAGTGTCAGTGCGTTTGTCTTTCACCACCCCGACTGCGCTTATTTCAACGTCGGCGAAATTGCAGGTGATTGAACGGGTCGTGAGATTTGCCTTGCGCGGGCTGGCGGAGGCGGCTATTTTCGCGCGCACCAGATAACAGGAGTCAATGATTATGTCTCGACGTTGTGAAATTTGCGGCAAGGGCGGTGTGCGCGGCAACCGAATCCACCGGCGCGGCCAAGCCAAAAAGAAAGGTGGCATCGGCCAGCACGTGACCGCCATTACGCCACGGGTGTTTACGCCAAACCTGCAGGTGATGCGGGCGAACGTCAACGGCGCGACGCGCCGCAAAAAGGTCTGCACGCAGTGTCTGCGAAGCGGCCGCGTGCTAAAAGCCGCTTGAGCCAACGGAGCGTCAATTTTTCCGGG
>CALBCO010000165.1 GCA_937927265.1 uncultured Verrucomicrobiae bacterium
TTTCTTTGCCGACCGGACGGGGCGGTGGTGGGCATGCGCGTTCAACCCGCCGCACGGCGACACGAGCCGGTGGTGTGATCTGCCCGTGTGCCGGCCCGTGCTTGTGCCGATGCGCTGGGAACAGGGGCGACTACAGCCTGATTACGAAGGCGTTGCGGGCAAGTTCGATTAGATATGACAACGAAGCGTAGATCCGGCCGGCAGGTAGGGACGCCACGCCGTGGCGTCCGCCACCTTCAGAGCCACACGACTGCGGCGCGCACGGCGTGCGTGCCCTACCCACAACTTGCGGCCGCGCTGCGGGAGAATGATCATGTTAAACTTGTCCAGCCACGCCGATCGACGGGGGAGGACGCGGTTGAAAACCGCTCCCGTGAGGGCTGGCCGATGTTTTGAGGGGAAAGGAATCCATGCCTGCAAATTGCATTTTGTTGGTCACGATGGATGAATGCCGGTACGACGCGTTGTCGTGCTACGGCGGCCGGGCGATTGCGACGCCGCACATGGACGCGCTGGCGTCGGCTGGGATTCGTTTTGATCGGGCGCTGACGCCGTCGCCGGTGTGTTTACCGGCGCGTTGCGCGTTGTTGTCGGGGCAGTATCCGCACCGCACCGGCATGATCAGCAACACCGTCGAACGCCGGTTGTTGCCGTCCACGCCCAACGTGTTCAACCTCGCCCGCCGCGCCGGCTGGACGACGGCGATGACCGGCAAGTGCCATTTCACCGCCACGCCATATGACCGGTTGACCTATGGCAAGCCTCTCGACGGCGAGCCGATCCGTCGCTACTTGCTTTCGTTGGGGTTGGATCATCTGGCGTTGTGTGACGGCAAAGTCGGGACGTTTTGGTTTTGGGATGAATACAGCCGGGGATTGAAAGAAGCCGGGCTGTTTGATCAAGTGGCGTTTTCCGGGCGACCGGCGGAGGCGCGGACTTTTCCTGGTCCCGAAGAGTGGCATCCGGATGTTTGGACGGCTCGCCAAGCGATTGCCTATTTGGCCGCGCATGAGGCGGAAAAACCGTTGTTACTGTGGGTGTCGTTTCCCGGGCCGCATTATCCGCACGATCCGCCGGCGCGGTATCTTGATCGGGTGGACGACCGGGTGCTGCCACTGTTGCGCTGGCAGGAAGGCGAGTTTGAGGGTGGGGATAAAGCGCATGGCAAGAGTTTCCGCCGCGGCGCTGACGAGCCAGGGCCGTCATGGCGTTGCGAAGGCGGCGGCAAACCCGGCGGGTCGGCCACGTACACCGACGAGGAGTGGCGGCAGATTCAACGGCATTATTTCGCGAATGTCGCATTGATTGATGATTGCGTGGGCGAACTGGTCGCGGCGGCCCGCGCCAAGTTTGGCGATGCGGTGTGGGTGGTGCTCACTGCGGATCACGGCGACATGATGGGGGCGCATCGGCTCTGGGGCAAAGGATTCTGCGCGTACGAAGAGGTGGTCAAGGTGCCGTTTCTGGCGGCAGGGCCGGGGTTTAGCGGCGGGCCGAGCAATGCGCGGGTGAGCTTATTGGACATCCTGCCCACGGTCTGCGGCATGGTCGGTACAGCGGTGCCGCAACGGTGTGATGGACGCGATTTGCGGCAATCCTTGGCCGACGGCGGGCCGGAGTTGTTGTTTTCGTTTCATGCCGGGTTGATGATTGTGGATGACGGACGGTGGCGGCTTTCGATCAATCAACTGGCCGGGACGGTTGAGTTGTACGATCGGCAGACGGATCCCGGCGAATACGTGAATCTCGCGCATGTGCCCGCCGGATCGCCGGCCCGGCAACGGCTCGAACGCGCTGCGCTCGACCAAATGATGACCGCGGCGCTTGATGTTCGGCAACCTCCGTTTGCTGCCGAGAATGGATTTCTTCAACCCCAGACAAAGGTAGCGGAATGAACACCCCACTGAAAAACGCCATTGCGGTTTTGAATGATCCTGATTTTGTGGAGATCGTGAACGGGCATTTCGAGAATATGGAACGGGTGTATGCCGGGGCGTTGCCGGAGCGCCCCTTTGGGTTGACGGGTGTTTGGGGCACGGCCACGTCCAATCCGTTTACGCATCCGGAGGATTGTATAACCGAACAACTCATTGCGTTGGCCTCGGTCGAATTGGACAAATTGCGGAATCGCGCTGTCTTTCGGCCGGGCATTACCGGGGTGGGATTGTATGGGGTGCATTTCATGGACGCGTTGTTCGGCGCCGAGGTGTTTGATCTGGACGGCACCGGCAACTGGCAGACGCGCACCCTGACTCGTCCGGTCGGCACGCTTGCCTTACCGCCTTGGCAGGAGCATCCAGCGTGGCAAGCCGCTGCGCGGGCCGCGGAATTTTTTGTGTCATGCGGCGTGAAGTCGGTGGTGTTTGAATTGCCCTGCATCAGCAGTCCGTTGAACATCGCGGTGAACCTGTACGGTCAGGAGTTTTTGCTGGCGATGCTGGAGGAGCCGGAGGCCGCGCAGCATGATTTGCGGGTGATTGTGGATCTGATGCGGGCGATTCATGCGTGGTATTTGGCGCGGGTGCCGGTGCGGCAACGACAGGCGGCGGCGATTGGGCGTGTTCATCCGGGCGGCTACGGGCATTTGTGCGGGTGCAGCGCCACGATGTTGTCCGCCGACCAATACCGCGAGTTTATCGTGCCTTACGAACGCGAGGTGCTCCGGTTGTTCCCGCGCGGCGGGATGATGCACCTGTGTGGGTTTTACGAGCAGCTCATTCCAGTGTGGGCGGAGTTTCCGGAACTCAAGGTTTTGCAGGTCAATGACGATGCGAGCGGGGAGTTGCCGGCGTATTTTCGCGGGTTGCCTGCCGACAAGATTTTCTACAACCTCGAATGTCCGCAAATGCCGTGGCGGCAGGCCGAGCAACTGACCGGCGGCTACCGGATCATTCACACCTGCGCCGTGGGCGGGGCCGAGGCTTGGTGTCGCGATTTCGCCACGGCGGTTGAAACCGGCGAAGTAGAGAAGTTGCGGAAAGCTGGGCCAGCATCCAAAAGAAAGGGATAATGAACAAGCCCTTCGAGAAAACGGAATCAGGAGGAAAGGGCACTCTGAAAATTGAAGACATTCGCGGGTTTAACTATCAGCCGAGCGATGCGTACAGGGGAGCGGACATCTCCGTGACCGAACCCGGCACGCTCCATTGCATTGAGCCAGACGGCTCAATGCGCCCCGGCCACGACATCATCAACCGGTATCTGTGATCGTCCCCCGCGTCCATGCTGCCCAACCAGTCGGAGCAGTGGGGATCTTGTCTTGATCACGGGTTTTCCCAATTCCGCAGTTGAAAGGATGTGGGTAGGGCGCGACCGCTGGGCGCGCCGAGACGTTTTTCTGCAGCCAGCGGACGGCCCAGAGGGCCATCCTACGGGAGTGCGGTGCGGTAGCACCGCTTTTCAGCTTTCACCCACCGACCAGTCGCCTCTATTACCCACCGGAACAACATTGTCGCCTTTGGGGCGTTTGCTTCTTGAGTAATTGCCGTGGCTGCGGCAGGATGGTTCGTACAAAACTCATGGGGTGCCACGTCATCCCGAGCGCCGAGGGGTTTGTGCTGCATCCGCCGCGAGGGTCCGTGGCCGGCCTGCGTGCGATGAAAGGAAGGACAAGTATGACCAATACACTGCCGTCACGATCAGCAATCGCCCGATGGGGCGTTACGTTTTTGGGGCAGCGACAATGGTGGGGTTGTCGCTTGGTTGGTTGGGGGTTGGTCTGGCTCGGTATTCTTGCCACCGCCGTGGGTGCCGCTGCGCAGACACCAACCCTGTCGGAGCTTGTGGCCCAAACCGGTTTGCGTGGGGGGATGGTGTTTGTGCCGCGCACCACCGAGGCGGCGAGTGTGGTGGTGCTGGCGGCGAACAGTCCGTTTATCGTGTATGCGCAAACCGACTCGGAAACAGTGTTGCGGGAAATCCGCGAGCAGGCGGCCGGCAAGGGTTTGTTGGCGAAGAAGCTGTATGCGGAACTAGGCCCGGCGGGGTATTTGCCGCTCGCGCCTCATTCGGCTTCTGTGGTGGCAGTGATCGGCGCAACGGAGGCTGAGCTGACCGAAGCGAATCTGGTGGCATGGCTGACGGCGTTGGCGCCGGAGCGCGGGGTGTTGGTTCTCACGGGGGCGCGGACGGCAGCGGAAAAACGGTTGGCGACCATTTCGGGGGTGTTTCTGCGTTCGTCACCGGCTGGTTGCGTGTGGGCCGGGAAACATGCCGGCGACGGCACGGATGTGTGGACGCACAAGTTTCATGATCCATCCAATGCGCGCATTTCGGCCGATCGCACAATGCGACCGCCGTTTTTGCCGCAATGGTATGCGTTGCCGACGCACTTGGGATATTGGGGTGACACGATGGTGGCCGATCACGGGCGGGCCTATCATGTTTGGGCCAACCGGGCGCAGATCAACAGCGTCTCGTTGCGTTGCTACGATTTGCGCACAGGTCTCCTGCTCTGGGAACGGCCTTTTGCGTGGGATAAACCGCGGGACAACAACAGCGCCGGGTATTATCCCGGTCGGTCGTGCTTGGTGGTGATTGGCGACGGAGTGGCGTTGATTGATGAAGCGGATGTTTTGTTGTTGGACGGCGAGACGGGGGCGGAGCGAGCGCGCATCGCCGGGCCGCAGCCGGGCGGTCAGATCAAATGGCTGGCGCAGGCTGATGGTTTGTTGGCGGTGTTGGCTGGCGAGCCTGATACATTTTCGACGACGAGCTTGCAGCAAATTTCCAAGAATCCGCACGGTCGGCAGTTGGCGGTGTATGACCTGAACACGCGAAAGGCGGTCTGGCAGGCGGGCGAGGAAGGAGACATTGACGAACGCGAAATCGCGATTCGTGACGGTCGGTTGTACTACCACGCGCAGAGCAAAAAGGTTGCGTGCCGGGAGTTGAAAACGGGCAAGGTGGTCTGGGAGAACCGCGAGGCGGCAACGTTGGAGTTATTGGGCGCGCGGACGGGCCGCAATTTGCATGAGTTGTTGATCTCGTTGCGCGGGATGGCGGCCACGCCGCAGGCGTTGTATTTCGCGTCGTCGCTGCTGGAAAACACCGTCGCGCTCGACCCGGCGGATGGCCGGTTGTTGTGGTCAGAAAAACTGGGCAAAGCGCCGGGGCGCAGCGTGTCGGATATTTTGACGCCTGCGGGCGTTTTGCGGCGCGGGCCGCAAGGCGAAGGGCTTTTTGATTTGCGCACCAACGAGAAAATCGCGCCCGGCAAGGTGGTCGGCGATAGTTGCGGGCCGTCGTTTGCGGTGGGCGAGTATGTGTTTTGCGCGTTCGGCCAAGTGTATCAGCCCGCCGATGGCACGGTGGTGCGCGGCACGGACCTGAAATCCCCCTGCGATGTGGG
>CALBCO010000166.1 GCA_937927265.1 uncultured Verrucomicrobiae bacterium
GCGCGATTGGATGTGGATTTCACCGGACGCGGCCCAGTCACCATCAATGGCCGACTCTTGATCGGTTCGCTGCAATTGCCGGAGCGGTGGCTGCGACCGGGCCGCAATCGAATCATCGTGGGCCATACCCGCGGGCCGGCCTTGGTGAGTTCAACGGTGCGCCTGTTGGATGTCGCAAACGGCCGCTACGAGATCGAGGCCTACGGCAAGAATGTGCTGACGTTTCGCCATGAACCCAGGTTGAGCATCACCGATGCGCAGCAACAACCGGTGCGGTTTACCGTTCAATGCACCGGTCAACATACGTGGGTGCGCTTTGCGGGGCGAGGACAGTTCACCGTCCAGGTGAAAATGTAAATCTTGCTGGCAAATGGGGGCCGGTCGCTTACACTGCCCCCGTTGCTTATGAAGAAAAACATTTCCATTACGCCGGACGTCATCGCCCGACACGGAATTACCCCGGAGGAATACGAGCGAATCAAAACGATCCTCGGGCGCGAGCCGAACATCACCGAACTCGGTATCTTCTCAGTGATGTGGTCCGAGCATTGCAGCTACAAGAATTCCCGTCCCGAATTGAAGAAACTGCCGCGCGACGGCGACTTCATTCTCGTCAAAGCCGGTGAGGAAAACGCCGGGATTGTGGACATTGGTGATGGGTGGGCCATCGCCTTTAAGATTGAATCGCATAATCATCCCAGCGCGGTCGAGCCGTTTCAGGGGGCGGCGACTGGCATGGGTGGGATCATTCGCGACATTTTCACGATGGGAGCGCGGCCGATTCTGGGGTTCAACTCGTTGCGATTCGGCCCGATCGAAGGCCGGTCGGCCAACGCGGCGCAAAACCGGCGCTGGTTTGCCGGGGTTGTGGCCGGCATCGCGCATTACGGTAACTGCATCGGCATCCCCACGGTCGGTGGCGAAGTGTATTTCGACGCATCGTACAACGGCAACCCGCTCGTCAACGCGCTGTGTCTCGGCATCATCCGCCACGACCAGATCAAACGTGGCAAAGCCTGTGGCATCGGCAATCCTGTGATCTATGTCGGCAGCGCGACGGGACGCGACGGGTTAGCCGGCGCGGCGTTTGCCAGCCGGGAGCTTACCGAGGAATCCCACGAAGATCGGCCGGCCGTACAGGTTGGCGACCCGTTCATGGAAAAATTGTTACTCGAAGCGTGCCTCGAAGCGATGCGCAAAGACGGGCTGGTGGTCGGTATTCAAGACATGGGTGCGGCCGGGTTGACCTGTTCGACTTGCGAGACGGCCAGTCGCGGCGGCACGGGGAACGAGATTGACCTGAATCTTGTCCCGAAACGCGAGCCTGGCATGACGCCCTACGAGATCATGCTGAGCGAATCACAGGAACGGATGTTGCTCATCGCGCAAAAGGGACGCGAAAAAGAGGTCGAGGAAATTTTCCAGAAGTGGGACCTGCATGGTGTCACCATTGGACGAGTGACCCATGACGGCCTGATGCGGGTGAAAGTTGGCTCCAAAGTTGTCGCCGAAATCCCGGCGGCGAAGTTGGCCGACGATGCGCCGATTTATCACCGCGAAGCACGGCAACCGGCTTGGGAAATCGAGAATTTGAAGTTCGAAATGCCACCCGAACCGACGGATTATGAAAAAACGCTCGTGGAGTTGCTCCGCTCGCCGACGATCGCATCGAAGAATTGGGTGTATCGGCAATACGATCACATGGTACAGGACGGCACCGTCGTCGCCCCCGGCAGCGACGCGGCCGTGATTCGAATCAATTTGGAACGGCCAGATCTGGGATTCAAAGGCACCGGGGCCAAATACATCGCGTTTACCACCGACTGCAACTCGACGTATTGCTATCTCGACCCGTTTGAGGGCGGCAAGACGGCCGTGGCCGAGGCGGCGCGCAATTTGGTGTGCAGCGGCGCGAGGCCGTTAGCGATCACCAACTGTCTGAACTTCGGCAATCCGATGAAGCCAGAAATCTTCTGGCAATTCCGCCGCTGCATCGAGGGGATGGCCGAAGCCTGTCGAGCGTTCCACACCCCGGTCACGGGCGGCAATGTCAGCTTCTACAATGAATCCCCAGCGGGGGCTGTGGACCCGACGCCGACCATTGGCATGTTGGGCTTGATTGACGACCCGCAACACATCACGACGCAGTGGTTCAAGACTGAAGGCGACGTGGTGCTCCTGCTCGGCGAACTGGGCGGCGAACTGGGCGGCGAATTGGGCGGCAGCGAGTATCTGAAACGAATTCACAAACTTAAGAAAGGCGCGCCGCCGAAAATGGACTTGGCACACGCCCGACGCATTCACGAGGCCTGTCTCGACTTCATCCGACAGGGCTGGGTCAAGAGCGCACACGATTGCAGCGAAGGCGGATTAGCGGTGGCACTGGCCGAGTGCTGCATCGCCAACGGCGACAACCTGGTGGGGGCAACGATTGATCTGCCCATCACAGCGGCGGTATTATTTGGCGAATCGCAATCACGCATCGTGCTGAGCGCAACCCCGGAAAATGCGGAACGGATTCTTGGTTCGGAGTTGCCGGTTACGCGCTTGGGGTTGACGGGGGGGACGGCGTTGCGAATAGGCCGGTTGACATGGGATATTTGCAAACTGCGCCACGCGTGGTGGCAGGCCATCGGTCGCGTAATGGATCACTGATGTTTGTAACCTTGTCGTAATTCATGGTTTGCCGAATTTGTGAATCCGTCGCGCTTGGAATAAAGCCTGCTCTTAACCGTGACAGCCATGAACACCACTGGGAAAGAAGGGCAGGAATCGTGAGTAAACTGTGGCGAGCCTTGAGCGGATTTTTTGTGGAAGACGACCCGCCGAAGCAATTCAGCAAAAATACGCTGCACGAAAAACCGACCATTTTGGTCATTGATGATGACCGGTCACTGCTGGAGGCGATGCGGGCCACATTGGGCCAGGCCGGATTCAATGTGCTGGCCGCCAATACCGGACTGAAAGGGCTGAACGTCCTTCGATACGCGCCATCCCAAGTACGGGTGGTGTTGCTCGATTTTGGGATGCCCGATTTGAACGGAGAGCAAACCCTCGCGTACATCCGCAAACTTTCTCCGTCGGCGCGCGTGATCGCCATTACCGGCAGCGCCCCGGCGACGCTCCCGTCCGGGTTTCGCGACGGAGTGGACGATTTGGTGGAGAAACCATTTGCCAGCGATGCACTGCGGGAACGGATTGCCGCCCTGCTACTGAACCGCAAAGAAGCCGTCGCTGCCTGAGTTTTCTGCCCAGGCGCCGCGCCCCGGCTGCCTCCTCCCCGCCGGCGGCGCGGCGATCTCTTTTCTACCCCAATCGTACCTGGTATGACCGAGGCGTGAGTCATTGCCAGGGCGAACAGTTTTTGGTTGTATCATGCGCACCGGGTTCGGGACGAGGTGCGCTCTTGTTCCATCACACCAAACTAACCAGGCAGTGCCAGTGGGCCAGCCACTCCAGGGCCGACCGATCACGCGTATGGGCTTCGAGCCCGCTGTCGTATCTGGTCGCCCC
>CALBCO010000167.1 GCA_937927265.1 uncultured Verrucomicrobiae bacterium
AACGGCAGATTGTATTTGTTGATGAACTTTTTATGCGATTCCACGGAGTCGAAACTCACGCCAAACACCACCGCGTTGAGTTTCGCAAACTCCGCGTAGTCATCCCGCAGGCCGCAGGCTTGTTTGGTGCAGCCGGGTGTGTCGTCTTTCGGATAAAAGTACAGCACCACGTTGCTCTTGCCGAGATAATCCTTCAATCGCACGGTGGAACCGTCGCTGGCGGTTGCCGTGAAGTCCGGGGCCACGTCGCCGACTTTTGGCATTTCGGCTGCCTGCGTTGTCCCGCCCAACAACACCGCGCCCAACAAGCTGGAGATTGTGGTTTTCATGGCCGCAATATAGTGGGAATTGGAGCGCGCGCAAATGGCCGTGCTTTGCAAAGGCCGCCGGTTGCGGGTACGTTATCTCATGCACAAGGCGCTGACCCAATCGTTGGACTGGTGCTCGATCAAATTGGCCGGACTGAGCGTTCATCGGGGCGCGCCCACCGCGCAAATTGCGGCGGCGGAAACGTTGGTGGCAGAACCGCGATACTTTGCAGATTTTGCGGTGCCACCGCCAGATTTCCGGTTCACGAACCGGCGACGATTTCAGTTCACCTCGGCCGTGGTCTCGCCGTGGACGCGCAACAACACCGTCCACGGCCGGTTCTACCCGGTCAGCGCGACTTGGACGACGCATCCGACGGTGGTGCTGCTTCACGGCTGGAACGCGGAGATGGGGTATGCGACGTTGTTCCGGTGGCTAGCCCGGCGGTTGAATGCGGCTGGGGTAAACGCCGTGATGTTCGAGTTGCCCTATCACCGGCAGCGCAAACCGCGCGGACACGGCGCGCCGCGCAACTTCATTTCCGATGATCTGTTGCACGTCGCGCAGGCGTCGCATCAGGCGTTGGCCGACGCGCGGGCATTGGTGGCGTGGCTGGCAGCGCGGAGTGACCGTCCCATCGGGGCGTGGGGCATCTCGCTGGGTGGCTGGTTGACAGGGATGTTGGGCTGCCATGAACCACGACTGACGGCGGCGGTGTTGATGATGCCCGTGGCGCGGATTGATCGGGTGATCAACGAACTCGGGTTCTGCGAGCCGTTACGCCGTCGGCTGGAGGGACAAACGGTCCGGGTTGCTCCGTTGAATTTGATCAGCCACCGGTTGCGATTGCCGGTCGAGCAGGTGCTGATCGTCGCGTCGGAACATGATTTGTTTGCGCCGATTGATTCGCTGGAAGAACTCTGGCGGGCGTGGGGCCGACCGCTTCTGTGGCGACGCCGGCACGGGCACATCAGCGCGATGATGGCGGCCCCGCTGATGGGAAAAACGGCCCGCTGGCTGGCGTGCCGCTTGGGAGGTGGATGATGCGCATTGCTGGTCTTGGTCAACCGGTGACCGCGTTTCTGCTCAGCGGCCTGGCTTGGGTCACCTGCCGGGCCAATGAGGAAGAGGCGCGCCACCGCATGGTTCAAGACCAGATCGTCGCCCGCGGCGTGACCGAGCGACGCGTGTTGCTGGCCTTGGAAAAAGTGCCGCGCCACGAGTTCGTGCCCCGTCAGTTCCGGCGGCTGGCGTACACTGACCGGCCGTTGCCCATCGGCGAGGGGCAGACGATTTCGCAGCCGTACATCGTCGCCTACATGACGGCAGCGCTGGCGCTTCAGCCGGGCGAGAAGGTGCTCGAAATCGGCACCGGCTCCGGTTATCAGGCCGCCGTGCTCGCGGAGATCACCACCAACGTGTTCACCATTGAAATCGTTGAGCCGCTGGCCCGGTCGGCGGAGGAACGGTTGCGACGGCTGGGCTACCGGACGGTGCAAGTCAAATGCGGCGACGGTTATCACGGCTGGCCTGAACACGCGCCGTTTGATGCCATCATTGTGACGTGTGCCGCCGAGCCGATCCCCCCGGCATTGATTGAGCAGTTGAAATCAGGCGGGCGAATGATCATCCCACGCGGCAAGCCGTTCTCCGAGCAATGGCTGGTGCTGGTGACAAAGGATGCCGTTGGCCAAGTGACGACGGAACCGGTGTTGCCGGTGGCCTTTGTGCCGATGACGCGCCCTCGTCATTAGCACGAGGCGGAGCCGCATTGGCGAGGCGCGATGCTCTTTTGATGCGCACCAACATGGGCCGCGCATGGTCATCCAAAGCGCCGCTGACGCGGCGCACTCCAAAACATCCCGCTCACTGGTGGGGCTTGGGCGCCACGCGTCAGCCTTTTGGAGTGCGGTGCATCAGCACCGCTTCCCGTCGGCTATCGTGGGGTGTGGGGGCATGCAGCGCCTTACGTTCACTCGGCGCAGGCGACCGTAAACCGACTGGCGCAGCGTGGGGAGTTGCACTATCTTGCGCGCGGCAATGGCTCCGGTGACAAACAATCGCGACGAATTGCGGCTGCTGTTTTGGGAAACGACGGCGGGCTGCAACTTGGAGTGTTCCCACTGCCGGCGGCTCGATGTGAGCAAACAGCTCATGCAGTCGGACATGACCACCGCGCAGGCGTTCCAGTTCGTGGACAACCTCGCCGGATTCGCCAAACCGATTCTGGTACTGTCCGGCGGCGAACCGCTGTTCCGGCCGGACATTTTCGACATCGCCCAACACGCCCGCGACCGGGGCTTGATGGTTGCGTTGGCCACCAACGGCACGCTCATCACCGAATCGGTCGCCCGAAACATTCTTGATGCCGGTATCCGTCGCGTGGCGATCTCGATTGATGGCGCGGACGCGACGACGCACGATGAGTTTCGGCGTCAACCGGGGTCGTTGGCGGCGGCACTGACCGGTTTCCGCAATCTCCGCAAGCTCGGCATGTCCATGCAGATCAACTGCACCGTCACCAAACACAACGTCCACCAGATTGAGCAGTTGTACGCGATGGCGAAGGAACTTGGCGCCGATGCCTTGCATCTATTCATGCTGGTCCCGGTCGGCTGTGGCGTGCAGATTGCCGAGACAAATGCGCTACCGTCTGAAGAATACGAGCGGGTGCTAAACTGGATGTACGACAAGAGCAAGGACCGGGCGATTCATCTCAAGGCCACCTGCGCGCCGCATTATTTCCGCATCATGCGCCAACGGGCCAAGGACGAAGGCATCCGCATCAAGGCGACGCACAGCCACGGCAAACCGAAAGGTGCCGGCCACCACGACATGGCGGCGATGACCAAAGGTTGTCTGGCCGGCAGCGCGATTTGTTTCGTGAGTCATACCGGCGAGGTATTCCCGTGCGGGTACCTGCCGGTGTCAGCGGGGAATGTGTTGAAACAGAGCATGGACGAGATTTGGAATCACTCCGCCGTGTTCGCCCGGCTGCGTGACGAGGACCAACTCGAAGGCAAGTGCGGCATGTGTGAATTCAAACGCATCTGCCTCGGTTGCCGGGCGCGGGCGTACTACGAGTCGCGCGGCAATTACATGGCCGAAGAACCGTTCTGCATCTACGAACCCGTGCGAATGCAGCGGGAGGGTGAGCCTCCCGGCGAACCGCGACGGCATGGCTCGGCAGGAGCCTCGCCCTCCACGGACGGGCGGGATGTCAAGTTGTCAGCCTTCTGATTTATGGTCAACATCACCAAACTCTATTGCGGCGCGGACCAACCGGCCGACGCGCTCCGGTACGGCCACGGCCACGGCGCGGCGCAGTCGGCATCCGCTCGCCGGCCCATCGTCGTCTGGAATATCACCCGCACTTGCAATCTGAAATGCGTCCACTGTTACTCCGACAGCTACGCGCAGGCGTATCCCGGTGAGTTGACGAACGCCGAAGCGAAGGCGGTCATTGACGATGTGGCCGGGTTTAAGGTGCCGGCGTTGCTCTTTTCTGGTGGTGAACCGTTGATTCGGCCTGACCTGCTCGACCTGGTCGCCTATGCGACCGGCAAAGGTTTGCGCGTGACACTTTCGACCAATGGTACGTTGATTGACGAGACGATGGCCGGCAAACTCAAGGCGCTTGGCCTCACCTACGTTGGCATTTCGCTCGACGGCATCGGCGACACCAACGACCATTTCCGGGGCGTCAAAGGCGCGTTTGACCGGGCTGTGCGCGGGTTCCGTAACTGCCACGCCGTGGGCCAGAAAGTCGGCCTCCGGCTCACGTTGACGCGGCGGAATTGCCAGGACATCAACCAGATTTTTGATTTCATCGAACAGGAAGGCATCCAGCGGGCGTGTTTCTACCATCTCGTTTATTCTGGCCGGGGCAACGCGGCGGACGAATTGAAGCCGGCGGAGATCCGTCGGGCAATGGACACGATTCTGGCGCGCACCGAGGATTTTCACCGGCGCGGGTTGCACAAAGAAATCCTCACCGTGGATCACCACGCGGACAATGTTTACATTTACCTCAAACTCCGCGAGCGCAACCCGGAGTTTGCGGACGAAGTGTACCAGTGGATGAAATGGAACGGCGGCGGCGCGAACTCCAGCGGCGTCGGCATTGCCAACATTGACACGCAAGGCAACGTCCACCCCGATCAGTTTTGGCAGAGCGCCACGCTCGGCAATGTCCGGCAGCGCAAGTTCAGTGAAATCTGGAGCGACAACTCCGTTCCGTTGCTTGCGCAACTTCGCCACCGTCTGCCGTTCCTGAAAGGCCGGTGCGGCGCGTGCAAGTTCCAAGAGATTTGCGGCGGCAGCTTCCGCGTCCGTGCCGTCCAAGTCCACGGCGATCCGTGGGCGGAAGACCCCGCCTGTTATCTCACCGACAAAGAAATCGGCATCGCGGAAACAATTCCCGCCCGGTGATGACGGATTCAGAGTTGTGACTCGGCGTGGACTGCGTTCGACTTCAGCACAACGAATGAATATCCGAGAGCGAACCCAACGGCGGAAGCGAATCATCACGGCGCATCGCGCGCACGGTTTTGCGGAGGCGGACCGGTGGGACTTGGAGTTCTGGCAACGGCAGCCGCCGGAAAAACGGTTGTCGGCGTTGGTGTCGCTGCGGGCCGACTTGGCTGCCGTAACCGCTGGGCGCAAACCGCAGCGCTAATCACAATGTCATTCCGAGCCTGCGAGGAATCTCTGAAGTCTCTCCGAATGGAAGCTTGAGATTCCTCACTTTGTTCGGAATGACGCGGGTTGTTGTGGGTAGCGCGCCAGGTGATTTGACGCTACACTACGCGCGTGCCGACGGGTTCAACCCAACTTTATTACCAGCGCGACCGGCTCGTTTCCGATGTGCCGGGCTACTCGGCCGGCGTTCAGATCAAGGGCGGACCGTATTTGGCGCTGTCGGCGACCGAACTGGCGGTGTATTTCCCCGAGGACGTTGCGTTGCACTATGACTTGGAAGGCCGGCTCACCAAGATTGCCGAGTTGAACCAGTATTACCGTCGCGGATTGTCAGGCCGGGTGTTGTGGACGCGGAAAACCGCTACCGGCATTGAGCGGAAGATTGTGCCGCCGGACAAAATGATCCATCGCGCACGCCGACTCATTGCTTCGGTGAAGCTCGACAAAATCGAAACCGCCAAGCCCGACCGGGAGACCGCGCTGGGGCGCATTGCCGGGGTGCTGGAGAAGGCGCAGGCGTTCAACCATGAACGCGACGCCCTTCGCTTCCGCGAGATTTATCGGGACGTGGCGATCTTGCCGCCGGATGTGTACACGGCGCTCGTCTTGCAGGCGACGCAAGGCTGCAGCTACGACAAGTGTCTGTTTTGCGAGTTGTACCGCAACGTCCGATTCCAGGCGCGCAAGCCGGAAGAGTTTCGCGCGCATGTTGCAGCGGTCCGGCAATTCATGGGGGCCGCGCTGCCGACGCGCCGGACGCTGTTTCTCGGTGAAGCCAACGCGTTGGTCCAGCGCCAAGCTGATCTCGTCGAGGTATTCCACATTGTGCGTGAGAACTTTGGCAACCTGCCGGTGACATCGTTTCTCGACGCCTTTACCGGCTGGCGGCGGACGGTGGAGCAATGGCGGGAACTGCGCCAGTGTGGGTTGCGCCGGGTTTATATCGGGATGGAGACTGGGGACGCGAAGTTATTGGAATGGTTGCAGAAACCGTCCACACCGGCCAGCGTAGCGCGGACGGTCGAGAATCTGAAAGAAGCGGGCATTGCCGTCGGCGTGATCGTGTTGATCGGGGCCGGCGGGCAACAGTTTGCGTTGAGTCATGTGCGGGAGACAGTGGCGTTGTTGAACCGGCTGCCGGTGGGGAAGGGGGACTACATTTACTTCTCGCCGCTGGTGATTTATCCGAATGGCCGGTATTGCCAGGCGATGTACTGCAACGGAGTGAACAGCCTTTCACCGCCGCAAATGCGGGAGCAGGAACGCTCCATCCGGGAGGGTCTCCGATTCGACGCCCGGCGGGGCCGTCCGTACTTGGCCCGGTATGAGTTGGAGCAATTCGTGTACTGAAATTCCATTGCCGCGCAACGAGTTACTTCCTGATCGTTAGCACGAGAGCCGACAGTCGTTGTCCGTGGTTCTTTCCCCGCCATCCAAAGCGCCGCTGGCGCGGCGCTCTCCAAAACCGTTGGTCTCTCCAAAGCACTTTTGCACTGCGCGCCAGCATATTGGAGTACGGCGCGATAGCACCGCTTTCCCGGTCAGTAAGCGTCTGGCCCGGTGGCCTCCACCGTGAGGTCGGACGGGTGAGACTTTTTTCTGTGAAGGATCGAACTGCCTCAGCACGGAACTCATTTTTCGATGAAAAAGTGTTTGACACATCAAACACTTGTATGGTAACTAAATCACATCATGGAAACGTGGAAGAAATTCGATGCCGACGGCCTGACGCACAGTGCGACGCATCATTTGCTGGCGATTGAAGAACTGGGCCGGCAATACGGCGGGTGGGCGCGAGTGTCGGACATCGCCCGGCATCTGGGCATCACGCGGGGGAGTGTTTCGATTTCGCTGGGGCCGCTGAAGGAACGCGGGTTGGTGGAGGTGGACGAGCATCGGATGGTGAAGCTCTCGCCGCAGGCGCAGACGATGGTGGACGAGGTGTTGGCGAAGCGCGAGGCGCTGGAACGATTTCTCAGTCAGGTGTTGGGCCTGACGCCCGAACAAGCGAGCGTGGACAGTTGCAAGATCGAGCATTTGATCAGTCCGCGCGCGGCGGAGCGGTTGGTGCAATTCATGAAGTTCATCGCGGGGGGCGACCCGGCGGCGCGGGAGTTGGTCCAGCGGTTTCGGCAATACGAGGGGGATTGCCCGACGGATGGCAACTGCGCGGTGTGTCAGGGCAAATGTTTGTTGGCGCGGCTGGCGGAGGTGCCGGGCGCGGGATGATGTCGGAAAAAGTGAGGGCAGCGAGCAGGTTTGGCACGCCGCGTCGCCGCCCTCGGTGAGAAACACGTTAGCGCGTGTTCTCACGGTGGAG
>CALBCO010000168.1 GCA_937927265.1 uncultured Verrucomicrobiae bacterium
CCGCATTCGCGGCTATGTTTAGACCGCCCGCAAGAACGGTCTCAATGCGATGGATGCGTTGCAGCGTGTGTTCCTCGGCACCCCCTTCGTGCCTGCGGTCAACACCTCGTGAGTCTCGCCCACGCGTCGGGTGCGGGCGCCCCGCCATTCACTCTCAGGTGGCCGCCCCAAGGCGGGCGGCTACCTGAGCAGTTACGTGGGCAGAATCAGCGATACCCCGCAGAAACAACCATTTGAAGTGGCTGGATGGCCTCACCTGCTGGGTGAACGGTAGGGCGCGCCGAACGTCGTACTTACCTTGGAACCAGCGGCGCGCCCGGCGGTCGCGCCCTTCGCACGACAATTCAACTGCAGAATTCAGGATGATCATTGTTGGCGACAAACTGGAGTTTGAGTCGGGTCTCTTTCTTGGTGAGGGCAGCCATGCGTTTTCAGGCCCAAACCGTGAAAATAAATTCAGCACCAATTGCAAGCTTCTATCTCACCCGTAACGATTGGGGGAGAAGCGCGTATGGCCGGTATCACTCCGATGGTACTGGCAAGGCCAACGCGGCCATGAATTGGGCGATCTTGTGAAACTCGCCAATCACCACCAACCGGTCGCCGGCAAGCAGTTGCGTATTCGGTGCGGGAAGTTGTACCGTTTCGCAGCCGGTGGCGGGGTCGCGGCGTTTGAGCACAAGGACGTGGACGCCGTAGGTCGAGCGGGGCGCGAGTTGCGCCAGGGTGCGAGCAGCCTGATGGACGGGGATTTCCACAGTGCGCAGTTCGAAGCCTTCCGGCAACTCTACAAACACGTCGCGGCGCTGGTCGCCATCGCGCATGACAAAATGGGCGAGCAGTTGCCGTTTGCGGAGGATTTCTTGGCTATAGACGCCGATCAGGTCGCGTTTGGACATCCACCCGATGAGGCGGCGATCGGTCGGGTTGTTGATGACTGGCAGGCGTTCGGCGTCTTCACGCCAGAAACGGTCCATCGTGTCCGCCAGCTTCTCGTCAGGACGCAAGTAGGGGAATTGTTCGTCCACCAAATCGCGTGCCACGACCATACCCAATGTTTGCCCCTCGTGGAGCACGTCCTTGATCGAGTGAAGACGGATGGTGCCGACGTACCGGCCGCCCGCATCCACAACATAAAGATTCTTGCGTGGCCGTTTGAGGAAATAATCCACCACCTGAGCAAATGGTGTCGCTTCCGTGACTGCTTCTACATCGTCATGCATCACGTCGGCCACACGGATGGTCTGCATGATGCCGGCTTCCGGGCCGCGCGGCAACACCACTCCGCGCCGCCGCAACGCTTCGTCGTTGAGCGACCGCCCGCCGAGCACGCGCGCGGTGGCGTGGCTGACGATGCAGACAAACATCAGCGGCAACACAATTTGATAGTTATCGGTTTGCTCGAAAATCATCATGATGGCGGTAATCGGTGCGTGGGTCGTGCCGGCAACAATCCCGCCCATGCCGACCAACGCATACGCCCCGTATTCGGCCGTGGAGTGGGGGAACCACTCGTGAACGACGTATCCGAATGCACCGCCCACGAGGCCCCCTATGACCAGCGACGGCATGAACAATCCCCCTGCGCCACCAGAGCCAAATGTCAACGCCGTGGCCACCAGTTTGGCTGCCGGCAACAGCAACAGCAACTGCCACGGGAATTGTTCGTGCAAGGCCAGGTTGACTACTTCGTAGCCGTTGCCAAAAACGTGCGGCAACCACGCGCCGAGGCCACCCAGCAAGAGAAACCCCACCGTCGGCCGCAGCCAGACCGGCCCCGGCATTTTTTCAAAGCCGTCCTGCGCCCACGACAACGCCTTTACAAAAATGATGGAAACAACCCCGGCGATGATGCCCAGCAGAAGATACCACGGCAGTTCCCATGCCGAAACCAGTTGATAGTGAGGCACGACAAAGCGCGGCAACCCGCCCAGCGCACTGCGGTACACCAACGTTGAAATCACCGATGCCACGACCACCGGGCCAAACACCTCGAGTGCGAAATTGCCCATCAACACTTCCAGTGCGAACAGCGATCCGCCAATCGGCGCGTTATACACCGCCGCCAACGCGGAAGCCGATGCCGCGCAGACGAGCATCCGCAACTGTTGCGGTTGGAGCTTGAACCGTCGGCCCAGATGCGAACCGAGCGCGCCACCGAGTTGCGTCGGCGGTCCCTCGCGTCCCAATGCGCCGCCGGTGGCCAGCGTGACGATGGCGGCGACGATGCGCGGCAGCGTTTGGCTCAGCGACAAGTGTCCGCCTTTCAGTGCCAGCGCCTGAATGATGCTAACGGTGCCCGCGCCACGGGTTTCCACCTTGAACGTGACACCAATGACACCAACGATCAGGCCGCCGATCAGCGGGATGACGATGCGCAACGGCCACGGATTCTCCAGCGCCGCATCCAACAAATACCGTCCACCGTCCCAGAATTGGTGTTGCAGGAACGCCACCGCGTGCGAGATGCCCACGGCCGCCAGGCCCGTCAATAGTCCAACGACCGGCAACAACAGCAAAAACGTGTTTTCGCTGGGCGAGCGTTTCCCCAATTGCGCCCAGAGCCGGTCGCGCACCCAACGCCTGAAGTTGTTGCTGAGTATCACGACCTGGTTCCTAACAAAGCGCAACCGGGGCGTCAAACTGCCAGTCACGGCGCGCTTTTCATGCCTTGTTGCTCGGCGTGTGTCTTTTCGTAGAAGACACGGACCTCCGGTTTGGCGCCGTCCAGGAATCGTTGAGCGCGCAGCAAGGCTTTGCGAGTGGCCGCCGTCAGGTTGTCCTCGGCGGGGAACACATTCTCATCGCCCATTTTGGCCAACAGACCGCCGCGGCGCAAGACACGCATCACTTCCGGTGTAGCCCCGCTGATCAACAGGAGTCGCTGGTTGGCGGTCAGGAATTGCCAAAGTTGGTCGAGTGCCATCACGGCCGTGGCGTCGAGGTGACGGGCGTTCTTCAACCGCAGGATCACCACGCGAATGTTGGGGTCGCGTGTCAGCCGGCGGACTTCGTCCTCAAACAACTCCGCCGCGCCGAAGAATAACTCGCCTTCGACGTGGATGATGGAAATTTCTGGTACGGCGCGTTGCCCGCCGGCTTGAATCTCGCGGAAATTGTCACCTTCGAGGTTGTATTCGACGAGGTGCGGCGCGCTGGCTTTGCGCAGGAACAACACGAGTGAGCTGACCACGCCAAAATAGATGGCGGTATCGAGGTGGAGCACCAGCGTGCAGCCGAACGTGATCAGCAACACGGCGGCATCACTGCGTGTGGTCAGCAAGGCGGCGCGGATTTCCTCCCATTTGATCAGGCGCAGGCCGAGCAAGATCACCATCCCGGCCAGCGCAGCTTTGGGGATGTAACGGGCGAACGGCCCAAGCAGAAGGAGAATGACGGCCACCCAGACGCCGCAAAGGATGGCTGCCAACCGAGTGCGCGCCCCGGAGTGGTAATTCAAGGCCGACCGGGTCAGACTGCCGCAGCCGGGCATGCAGCTAAAAAACGCCCCCCCCAAGTGTGCCACGCCCATGCCCAGAAAATCTTGGTTGTTATTGCTGCGCTGGCCGGTGGTCAGGCTGAGATTCTTCGCGATGGAAAGCGTCTCGATGGCGCCGAGAATGGCGATAGCCAGCGCGTTATCGGCCAGATCCGCCACCAAGGTGAGCCGCACGGTTGGCAGGGCAAATGGCGGCAACCCCGACGGCACAGCACCGATCACCTCCACGTCGTAGGATTCCAAATCAAATGTGTAGGTCATGGCGGCGGCGGCCACGACCGCAATCAACGCCCACGGCGCGCGACGATTCCAGCGTTCGCCAGCGACGATGACGAGGATGGTGAACAATCCCACGCCCAGCGTGTAAAGATTCAACTGCGGCAGATGGGTGATCAGATTCCAATTCTGACCGAGAAAATGTCGCGCTTTGGGTAGTGCCAGCCCAAAGAGGTTCGGCAGTTGATTCAACGCGATCAGCAACCCGGCCCCGGTAATGAATCCCACCAGCACGCTGCGCGAGACAAACTGCGCCAAGTTGCCCACCTTCAGCAGGCCAAACACGATTTGCAGCACACCCACCATCAGGGTCAACAGCGTGACCGCCAGCA
>CALBCO010000169.1 GCA_937927265.1 uncultured Verrucomicrobiae bacterium
GTCACCGCGTAGCTCTCAATGAGTTTGCTTTGGGCGTCCGCCTTGACGTGGTTCTTGTACCCGTAATGCCGCTCGTCGTTCTTCTTGGTCCAGCGCGCGTCCACGTCTTTCTGCCGCTATT
This sequence comes from uncultured Verrucomicrobiae bacterium, assembly GCA_937927265.1. Classification (GTDB taxonomy): domain Bacteria; phylum Verrucomicrobiota; class Verrucomicrobiia; order Palsa-1439; family Palsa-1439; genus CALBCO01. The sequence continues at coordinate 122 of CALBCO010000169.1, forward strand.
TCGCAGGCTGTTCCGCCCACGCCGACGGCGTGCCGCCCGCCTTGATCGTGGCGTTTTCCTCGCGCGTGTTGCGTTGGCGCGGCACGTCCACGAAGCTGGCGTCCACCAGTTTGCCGGGCTGCGCCAGCAAACCACGCTCGCGCAACCGTGCATCAAACAACGCGAAGAGTTTCTCGAAAATCCCCGCTTGGACTAACGCCTCGCGGAAGCCGAGTCCGACGAGACGCCGCTGTCGTGTGCGGCAATCCCAGAGCGTATTGCCGTCGGCCACTTTGTCGGCGAGTGTCCAGCCGATGAAGTTTTGGAAGCTGAGCCGGTCGGCGATCTGATATTCGGTTTGTTCGTCGGAGAGGTTGTCGAAGCGCTGCACCAGCAACGCCTTGAACATCTTCAGCGGATCGTTCGGACGCGGCCCGCCGGGACCTTGGGCGGGTTGATCCCAAATGCTTTCCAGCAGCGGACGGAAGCTTTCCCAATCGATCAGAGCGTCGAGGCGACTCAAGGGATTGCCTTTGGCCAGCAGCCATTGGACGCGCAGTTCCACATCGAAGAAACCAGGAGCTTGGGAGGGCTTGTACGTTCTTATGGGGCGCATTGTACCCGGCGCTGTTTTCGTTTCAACCGTTTTCATCTTCCTTCGTCACTTTTTGCTGAGTTACCGGAGGTGCCCGGATGAATAAACCGCCTGTGCCAACCGCACAAGCATTATCTTCCCCTTGGCGTCCCCATCGCCTACAATTCGCTTATGAATTCCATTCGCCTGATCACGCGCGGCGATGATTCCGGCATTTGCCGTAGCGCCAACCGGGCCGTGCTCGACGCTTTCCACAACGGCATCCTTCGTAATACATCGCTCATGATCCCCGGCCCAGCGTTTGCCGAGGCCGCCGCGCTGTTTCGCGAGCTGCCTGACCTCTGTGTCGGCTGCCACGGCACGCTGACTTGTGAATGGAACAACCTCCGCTTCGGTCCTGTGCTCGGCGCGGTACGGGTACCGTCTTTGGTTCAGCCCGACGGCACGTTCTTTAAGGACTGCCAGCAACTTTGGGACAATCGGCCCAGCTACGACGAGATGGTGGCCGAGTTGAAAGCGCAGATTGACCTCGCGCGAGAGTACGGCTTGAACATTGCCTACCTCGATACGCACATGGGTTTCACGTGGTTTCCCGGACTGCTGCCGCGTTTGGCTAACTTGGCGCAGTCCGAAAGGCTGGTCTTCGATGCCGGCAGTTCGTTGGCCAACGTCCAACCGCTGCCCGACGTCACCGGCGACTTCGCCGATCCAGTGGCAAAAGTCCTGGCCGCACTCGCAGCCGCTGTTCCCGGCCAAACCTACCGGCTGGTCACGCATCCGCTGTTCGACGACGAGGAAACCCGACTCCTGACCTACAACACGCATCTTCCCGGCGAAATTGCCCGGCAACGCGATGGCGACCGCCGCCTCCTCACTGACCCGCGCATCCGGGAAGTCTGCGCTCGGAAAAATATCCGCCCCGTCCGGTACGATGAAGTCGGCTGATCATGGGGCGACGTTCTTCGCGTAGGGATCGTTTTGGACAATCTCCCACGCCAGTTTCCGCAACGCCGCTCGAACATCGCCATGCTCCCGCACATCCACCCCGTAGATACAGGCCAGCCAGAGCAGCGCCCCGGTTTGAACTGGCACGACCCGATCGCGGCAAAAGTTGTCCCTCAGTACCCTGATCATTGACACGAGGACGATTGCACTCGAGGAGGCGCGCTGGTCTTTGGACTCGCCTCCAAGCCTGCCACCCCGCCGTTGTTCTCTGTTTGTTGATCCCCCATGTCATCGAAAGCGCCGCTGGCGCGACGCACTCCAAAAACATCCCACCCCGCCGGGACTTCAGCCCATTGCGCATGGTGAAGGATTGTTGACCGGCGTCAATTCCGCCGGTGCGCAGATTCGGTAGTCTTCCCCCACGATGAAACCAACTGAGATTCTGTATCAAGAGCATCGGGTGATCGAACAGGTGCTGGATTGCCTGGAGAAAATGGCCGAACACGCCGAGCACAGTGGCGTGGTGGAGAAACAGCCGGCCTTGGACGCGGTGGCGTTCTTTCGCGGGTTCGCAGACAAATGCCATCACGGCAAGGAAGAGGCGCAACTGTTCCCAGCGATGGAAGCCAAAGGCTTTCCTCGACAGGGCGGGCCGACCGGGGTGATGATCCAGGAGCACGAGATCGGGCGTGCCCACGTCCGCGCGATAGCGGCGGCGGCGGAACAGGGCGCCGCGGCGGAGTTTGTCAAAGAAGCACGGGGGTTCATTGAGTTGCTCCGTCAACACATCCAGAAAGAAGATCATTGTTTGTTTGCGATGGCCGATCAGGCATTCACGCCCGACGACCAGGCCAAATTACTGGCGGCGTTTGAGAAGGTGGAACAGGAGGACATGGGCGCCGGCACGCACGAGAAGTTCTTGCAGCTTGCCAACGACCTCGCGGACCGCTATAAAGTGTCTCGCACGGCAGCGGCAACGCATTCGAGCTGCTGTCATCACTAAACGCAAAGAGAAATACGAGCTCATGAAGTGTGGGGATGTGTACGCCCTCGCCAAGAGCGACCCGGTCCACGGCATCAAACTGGGAACTCCTTTCGTTGATTTGCCGGCTGCGTGGCGTTGTCCCGGTTGCGGCGTAGGCAAATAATTGCTGGGCCTCACATGAACTCGTCGGAGTCAGGCATCGCAATCGGGAAACTGTTCAAGCTAACCGGGATGATGTTCTTCGTCGCGCTCGGCAGCGGATTGGCTTGGTGGCGGGCAACGGCACCGGCGCCGGTGGCCGTGGAACAGCCGACGCGCGGGCCGGTGGTGGAAGAGGTATTCGGCACCGGCACGCTGGAGTCCAAGATCGTCGTGGGGATCAGCGCTAAAATTGTCGGCAAGGTGACGGAAGTGCTGGTGGATCAGGGCGACGCGGTGACGGCTGGCCAATCGCTGGCACGGCTGGAGGCAAGAGACTTTGAGGATAACGTCCGCGTCGCGGAGGCGAAGCTCGCTCAGGCGGACGCGGAACTGGCCAAGGCGAAGCTCGATTGGGAGCGGGCACGGGCGCTGTTCGAGGGCCGCACGATTTCGCAAGCGCAGTTGGATGCTGCGCAGACCGACTACCGGATCACGGAGTCCCGTCGGAACACGGCCAGCGCCGAACTGGGCGTAGCGCGAGCGCGGCTCGGCGACACGGTCATCACCAGTCCGATTGCCGGATTGGTCATCACGCGCAATCTGGAAACC
>CALBCO010000170.1 GCA_937927265.1 uncultured Verrucomicrobiae bacterium
GGGCCCTAATCATACTGTGTGCCGCCCAATTTTGCAGATATTAAAGAGAGGTTTTCCCGTGCTGCAGCGAGATTTCACTGAAGAACAAGTCATGTTCCGCGACGCCTACCGCAATTCGATGGCGCATTTCATTGGCGAGACGGGACCGTTTTTCATCAACGCGATGTCCCAGAGCGCGGACATTGTAGCCCGTGAACTACCGCGGGCCCGGCGGTTGTGGGACGTGCCAGTGAGAGAGCGGGACTATACTTTGGATTGGCACCAATTAGATCTGCATTTTCTGACGTGGAAAGATGCGGCCAAGCGTCGGTTGCAGCATCTGTTTGGCCGGGAGTTTCCGTTTGAGCCGTGGCCGGAATTTGCCGAGGCGATCAACATCGTTTGTGCTGAGATGTTCAAATTCGCCATCGAATGGTCGCGCTCGCGCAAATGGCGCAAGACGGGCGTGCTCTGGTGGTCGTTGGTGGACATGTGGCCGATGCTGTTCAATTACTCGGTGGTGGACAGCAATTACCGGCGCAAACAACCGTGCTACGACTGGATCCGGCAATCGCAACAGCCGTTCTGTCTGTTGATCGCCGACCCGGCCGCCGGTGACCTCGAATTGTTCGCCGCGAACGACACGCTCCAAGCGCGGCGTGGAGAGTACCGGATCGTGAGCGTGGACACCACCGGCAAGGAGTGCGAGTTACTGTCCGACAAGTTTGCGGTGGAGCCGAACCAGAATGTCCGTCTGCGAACGGTGCCACGACCGGCCGGGCAGGCGTTGTGGATTTTGCGATGGTCAGGCAACGGGCATTCGTCGTATAACCATTTCATCACGGGCCGCCCGCCATACGATTTTGCGGTGTATCGGTTGTGGTGCAACCAATTAACCAAGGAGAAAAGCCAATGATCTACCCCAAAAAGAATGTGTTAGTCCGTCATCCGTCAAATCCGATTGTAAAACCAGCAGACATGTCGGCAGCCTGTATGGCTGTCTATAATGCGGGGGTAACAAAGACACCGTCTGGCGAATACATAATGGCCAGCCGGTTCGAGTCGGTGGACAAAGAGCAATACATCTGGGTGTTGCGCAGCCGCGACGGCGTCAAATTCACACCCGATCCCGAACCGCTACAGTTCACCGGTGACCGGGCCGCGATAGCCGAGTTCGAGGAGTTTACCGTCGTCAAAGGACCTGGTCTGAATGCGTGGTGGGACCCGCGCATTTGTCCCCTCGATGGTACGTATTATCTGACCTATGCGGCCAACTCGAAACATGGTGTTCGAATCGGCATTGCGCGCACGGATGATTTCCGCACAGCCACGCCCGTCAGCTTCCCGTTCCCAATCCACAATTACGATGCGGTGTTGTTTCCCGAAAAGATCAACGGCGAATACTGGATGTTGCATCGCCCCGTTGGCCAATGGGGGCCGACCTGCATGTGGATTGCGTCGTCGCCTGACCTGAAATACTGGGGCAACTGCAAACCGATTGCCTGGCCGCAGCACTTCTGGGAAGCAACCAAGATCGGCGCTGGCTCGCCGCCGGTGCGGACGGACAAGGGCTGGCTGCTGATGTATCACGGCGTGTTTCCACACACCAATGGCAAGAATTACTCCGCCGGTGCGATGTTGCTCGACCTCCACGAGCCGTGGAAAGTCGTGGCCCGCACCCACACCGCGCTCCTGTTCGTGGAAGAAGCCTACGAGATGATCGGTCAGGTGCCGAACGTGATTTTCCCAGGCGCGTTAATAGTCGAACCCGACCGGACGGTGAAGGTGTATTACGGCGCCGCGGATTTTGTCGAATGTCTGGCGACCGGCACGCTCGATGACCTGTTGGCCGCCTGTTTTGAACGATGAACAAAAACCAAAAGGAAACACAACCATGAGCACGTATCGTATCTTCCTCGACACGGCGGAACTCGCCGAGATCAAGGACGCCGTCAGCACCGGCCTGGTGGACGGCATTGCCACAAACCCGAACAAGATCGCCCTGAGCGGCAAGACCTACCGCAAGGTGCTGGATGAAATCCGGGAGGTGTTCAAAGGCCCGATTGCGTTCCAAGCGATGGGCAATACGACCGAGGAAATCATCAAACACGCGCTGGAAATCCACAAGATGGACCCGTTGTTGGCGGTGAAGATCGTCGCCAACCGGATCGGGATGCCGGCCATCAAGCCGCTCGTCGCCGAGGGCGTCCGCACGAACGCGACGTTGATGTTCAATCCGACGCAAGCTCTGCTGGCGGGACTGGCCGGGTCGCTGTTCATCAGCCCGTTCATCGGCCGGGCGCGGATGGTGGGCGGCGACGGCATTGCCGAGATTGCCGAAATGCGGAAGCTCTACGATGCTTGGGGCATCACCAAGACGCTGATCATCGGCGCCAGCATCAAGGACGTGAAACAAGTGACTGACGTGATCTTGGCCGGCGCGCATTGCGTGGCGGTGCCGTATGCGGTATTTATCGCCATGATGGAACATCCACTCACGGAACTCGGCTACCAGCATTTCACCGCCGAGTTAGCCAAAGTGAAGAGCCGGGGTTGACATGCGCAGCGCCATTCTTCAGGACATCAAGAAACTCGCGTTTGTCGAGCGCGACATCCCGGCGTGTCCGCCGGACGGTCTGCGGTTGCGCGTCAAAGCCTGCGGGGTCTGCGCCACCGACGTGAAAATCTACAACTACGGCCACCGGCTGCTGAAATTGCCGCGCGTGCTCGGGCATGAATTGGCCGGCGTGATTGACGAAGTCGGCCCCGCTTGGACTGACCAATACCAGCGCGGCCAGCGCGTCGCGGTCTGCGCGGTGATCAACTGCGGCCAGTGCCGTTTCTGCCTGCGCAACGTGCCAAGTATGTGCGAACAACTCGAAGCGTTCGGCTACCACTATGACGGCGGGTATCAGGAATACCTGATCATCCCGGCCAAATCAGTCCGTTGTGGCGGCGTGCAACTGCTGCCGGACAACGTCAGCTTCGAGGAAGCGGCGGTGGCGGAGTTGCTGGCCTGCTCGCTCAACGGCCAGGCGCTCTCGGATTTCCGGTTCGGCCAATCGGTGCTGATCATCGGCAGCGGCCCGGTCGGGATTTTGCAGGCGCTGCTGGCCCGCGCGCGGGGTTGTGCCCCGGTGTATCTGGCCGATGTGTTGCCGGAGAAACTGGAGCTGGCGAAAGAAATCTGCGGCGCCGGTTTGGCCGGTACTCTTGACTCGCGCGACCGGTCGGCGTTTGTCAGCGCCGGGCTGAAACTCACGGACGGCTACGGGTTCGATCAGGTGATGGTTTGCTGTGGCGTCCCGGTCGCGCAACAGGCGGCCCTCGATCTCGTCGGCAAATGCGGTTGCGTGAACTTCTTCGGGGGGTTGCCGCAAGGCAAGAGCGACGTGGTGCTTGACACCAATCACATTCACTACAAACAATGCCGGGTGGTCGGCACCCACGGCTCGTCGGTGCTGGACAATCGGGAGGCAATCACGTTGATCGCCCAGGGGCAGATCAATTTGAAGCCGGTCATCACCGACCGGCTGGCGCTGGAGGATCTTGAGCCAGCGTTGCAAGTGGACGGCAAGAACCCGCGCCATTTGAAAGCGGTGGTCAGCTACGAACAATCATGAAACGATCTGAGATTAACCGAATCATTCGAGAGGCGCGCGCCTTCTTCGAGCAAATGAACTTCCG
>CALBCO010000171.1 GCA_937927265.1 uncultured Verrucomicrobiae bacterium
GGTTTCATGAATCGTTACATGGGGACGTTTTCCCAGGCGCGGTGCATCTCGGCGAACGGCACGCCCTCGGCGTCGGCGTGCATTTTGACCAACTGTTCGATGCGGTCGCCCACGATGGGACCGGGGCAGACGGCGTTGACGCGGATGCCGTGCGCGACCAGTTCCAGCGCCAACGTCTGCGTGAATCCCAGCAACGCCCATTTGCTGCACACGTAATCGGCCCGGAAGGGCAACCCGCGCCGACCGACATTGCTGGAGATATTGACGATGCAGCCGCGTTTCCGTTGCATCATGGCCGGAATGAAGCCGCGCGAGACCAGCATTGTGCCGGTAAGATTCACGCGGAGGGTGAACTCCCAATCGGCCAGCTTCATGTCCTTGACGAGATTGGCCTTGCCGTTCCAGCCAGCGTTGTTGACGAGCACATCCACCTGCCCGCCGAGCAAGGCGACCGCCTGCTCGCACATCGCGACGACGTCCGCTTCCTTCGTCACATCGCAACGCAGTGCGTCGGCCGCGCCTCCCGCTTGGCGCGCTTCGGCCACCGTCGCGGCTGCGTCGTTTTTGTCGGCGATCACGACACGCGCCCCTTCCCGCGCAAACTCCACGGCCAACACCCGGCCCAGCCCGGCGGCCGCGCCGGTAATCACGACGTTTTGGTTCGCGAATCGTTTCATGATCAACCTCCCACGGTTTGATGTTTCGTTGTGTAGCGGCGCAACACGTCTTCCCGGACCGTCACGCCCAGCCCCGCCCCCTGCGGCACCGCCACCCGCCCGTCCCGCACGCCAAACTGCTCGACGAGCAGATCATCGCGCAACGGGTTGTGGTTGCGATCGTACTCAATCACCGGCGCGTTTTGCAAACCGACCGGATTCGCGGTGTGGGGATGCGGCGGCAGCACCGCCACCGCGTGCAAGGCCGTGGCCAGCGCGATGCCCGAACCCCACACATGCGGAATCACCGGCACGCCAAAACTGGACGCCAGAGCGTGGATTTTCAGAAACTCGCTCAACCCGCCGCCGACGCAGACATCCGGCTGGGCGATATCCACGCAGCCTTCCGCCAGCAAATCGCGGAACCCATACCGGGTGTATTCACACTCGCCGCCCGCGACCGGCACGGCTTGGGCGCGGCGGACTTCCCGGTAGCCCGAACGGTCCTCCGGCGGCACCGGCTCTTCGAGCCAGCGCACGTCGAACCGCGCCAGCGCGCGCGCCATGCGAACGGCTTGGGAAGCATTGTAGGCGTGATTGCAGTCCACCAACAGCGTCGCGTCGCCCACCGCCTCGCGAATGGCCGCCACGCGCTCGATGTCCTGCTCGATGCGGAGCAGGCCCACTTTGATCTTGAGCATCCGAAAACCGGCCTCGATATAGCTGCGCGCCTCGCTGGCCAGCGCCGGGAGGCTGCCCCGGTAATCCAAGTGATCCTCGCCCCGGTAATAGCAACCGGTCGCGTAGGCCTCGACACTCGTACGAAACGCGCCGCCGAGAAGTTTCCAGACCGGCGACTGCAGTTCCCGCCCCAGCAAATCCCAAAGCGCGATATCAATCCCGGACATCGCCTCGATGTACGCCCCTTTCTGGCCAAAATCACGGGTCGCCGCGTACAACTCCTCCCACAAGCGAGTCGGTTCGACCTCGCGTCCGAGAATGCGCGGCGCGAGCACGTCGGCGAGGCAGGAGGCGACCGGCTCGGCTGGCCCGTATTGGCCGCATTCGCCCCAGCCGGTCAGGCCATTGTCGCCGGTCAGCCGCACGAGCATGCTGTTGCGTTCTGGGAACGCGCATTGTGACGAATAAAACCGCTGCTGGCCCAGCGGCACTTTCAAGATGAACGTCTCCAATTGCGCAATCTTCATCGGATGCTGTTCTCCTAGCGTTGCACGTGGGCGCTGCCACCGACCATGAGTTTCTCGACTTCCTTCACTGTGGCCATGGACGTATCACCGGGCGTGGTCATCGCCAATGCGCCGTGCGCCGCGCCGTAGTCCACCGCTTTCCGCGGGTCACCGGTTTTCATGAAACCGTAAATGAGTCCGCTCGCAAAACTATCGCCACCGCCGACCCGGTCGAGGATTTCCAGGCCGGGATACGGGCGGCTTCCGTAGAACCGGCCGTCGTGTCAACAGAGGGCGCTCCAGTCGTTCCTAGTGGCGGTGACGACGCCACGCAGCGTGGTGGCGACCACTTTGAAGTTCGGATACTCGGCCACCGCAGTGGCAATCGTCTTTTTGAACACGTCGGTTTCGATCTTGGTGAAATCTGCCTCATAACCGAGGCAGGCGGAGAAGTCCTCCTCGTTGCCAATCATCACGTCCACATACCGGGCAATCTCGCGGTTGACCTCGCGCGCTTTTTTCGGGCCGCCAATGCTTTTCCAGAGCGACGGCCGGTAATTCAGATCGTAGCTGACCACGGTGCCGTGTTGCGCGGCCGCCTTGACCGCTTCGATGGTGAGCGCGGCGGTCGTCTCGCTCAGCCCGGCAAAGATGCCGCCCGTGTGGAACCAGCGCGCACCGAGTTCGCCGAAAATCTTCTTCCAGTCAAAATCACCGGGCTTGAGTTGACTGGCCGCCGAGTGCCCCCGGTCGGACACGCCGACGGCGCCGCGCACGCCGAACCCGCGCTCGGTGAAGTTCAAGCCGTTGCGTACCGACCGGCCAATGCCATCATCAGGTCGCCAAAGGATAAAGTCAGTGGCCACGCCGCCTTGCAGGATGCAGTCTTCGATGAGATGGCCGACTTCGTTGTCCACCAGCGCGGTGCAAACGGCGGTCTTTAGCCCGAAACATTTCCGCAGGCCGCGGGCGACATTGTATTCGCCGCCGCCTTCCCACACGCGGAACGAACGGGCCGTGCGGATGCGGCCTTCGCCGGGGTCGAGACGCAACATAA
>CALBCO010000172.1 GCA_937927265.1 uncultured Verrucomicrobiae bacterium
GTTGAGCGGTTTGCGAGCGGCGGCGGCGAGGGCCATGCGTTTGGGGTCCACATTGGTCAGCGACTTGGTGTTTTCATCGGCCCAGAGACCGATAGAGGCATCAATGCGTTGCACTTTGTATTTGGCGAAGGGGGAAAGCCACTGGAGTTGTTTGTCACTGGCCTCGGCAAAAAAGATTTCCTGCAACCCGTCCAGCGTCAGGTCGCACATCACGAACGCCCCGCGCCGCAATGCCGCCCGGTAACATTCGCGGATCAACGGCGCGGCAACGGCGTCGCCGTTGATGGAGAGTATTTCACCCGGTTGGAGATCAAGCGAGTATTCGGTCAGCACTTTGGCGAGTTTTTGGATGCGTGGATCAGTCATTTGGACTCCTTGGCTTTGGCGACGGCGTTGCGAATCGCGGCTTCGCGGTCACGGCCGGTCAGCGGGACGGGTCGCCCTTGCCGGTCATAGATTTCGATGCGCGGGATGGAGTTGATTTTGTACTGCTCGGCCACCGGCGATCCCCATTTCTCGATGTCCACTTTCCGCAGATACACTTCGGGATCGCGTTCGGCCAGTTGTTCGAGGAAGGGCGCGATTTGCCGGCAGGGCGGGCACCAGTCGGCATAGAAATCCACAATCGTCACCTGGCCGGCGACGAGATGGCGGGCCACGTCCACGCGCGCCCCCTTGTTGTTGATCTTCTCGACTTTGCGACTGCTGCCGGACGCCGCGGCATTTGCGGACAACGCCGCCCGCGGTTGCGCATCCTTGCCGTCGCTAAACGACAGTTCCTTCACGAAAGTGGCCGGCAGGGTGACAGTATTGCCTTCGGGGGATTGCAGTTGGAACGCGGCGTTTTCGAACGTGCGGAGTTGGCCTTGCACTTTGCCTTGGTTGCGGGTATCGAGCAGCGCGGGCCGGGTCTCAAACGTGATGCGCTCCACTTGCGATTGCGGCAGCCGTTGCACGGTGCCATCAGCGGCTTTCACTTCAAACATCATATTCCAATAGCCGACGACTTGGCCCTGCAAGGTCTGGCCGCCGGCCCGGTGAATGGTGTCGGCGCGTCCGCTGGCGTTGGCGACAAACACCGTGACTAACATCAATGTCCAGAGTTTCATTATGCACCTCATGATTGGGGCAAGTTGTACGCTACCGGCGCGCGCTTTGCAAATCCGCTGCTCAGGACGGGCTGTGGCGGTACGGTCGGTCTCCGAGCGACGCGACCTACTCGACCGGCGTCAGCCAGGTGCGGCGCAGGCGGAAGAACACTCCGGGGACATTCGTTGCGGCCGGTAAATCGGCGGGATATTCCATGCTTTCCCAGCCTGCGGCGAAGTTTGCGGCACTGGGGGCGACAGTGTTTGTCCAAACGCCGGCCGGCTGCCATTCTGTTGCGACGGCGAGATTGGTGCTGATTTCCAGCGCATCCACAATGCGCGTGCCGACTTGGATACTGGCGGTCAGCCAGGCCTGCGTGTTGGTGAGCGAGCGGATGCGCAGACCGATGGGAAACGAATCCTGACGCAGAAACCGCGGCGCGATGTCGCAATAGCCGTACAGAGTGCCGTTGGTGGCGTTGACCAGCGCGGGCATCGGGACCAACCCACCGGCGGCAATCAGGTCGTGGAGGTTGGTGACGAGCAGGAAATCATCCATGCCGACGATCCGCGCCGTGTAGATCCGCGTCGGGTCGGGCGGTGTCACATGCGAAAATCGCAACCAGTTCGCACAGGTGACCGGCGCGCCCGCCGGGGCGACGACGGACAGGTCACCGGCAAAAATAGTTTCGCTGTCCGGCGGACGCGCGTCGCCGGCGAGTGCGTCGGCGCCGGGTTGGGTGTGGAGCTTCAGCCACGCCGGATGGGGATTGGCCGGCATTGTACTCCACGGCGCATCCAGCGTGTCCGTGTCTTCCTGCGCGGCCGGCGCATGTTTGGCGTGGAAGACGGTGGCGCCGAAACTGGTATTGGTGGCGGTCCAATCGCCGACAATCACGCGGACCACGTCAAAGGGCCGCGCCGCGACCGGTTGCGCCAGATGGGCGACCGTGCCCACGGCGGCCTTCACGAACGCGGTGAAGTAGGGGATGTTCAACGTGCTCAGCTTGTCGTTGGCGGTGTGGTAGTAAGAGTTGAAGTCGCTGCCGTAGTGTTCGATGCCCAAGATTGCCGGGTAACCGCGATTCCAGAACGAGGAGTGATCGCTGTAAGTCATACTGCTATTGGGCACAATCACCGGGGCCAGCGCATTCGCCAGACCGTACTGGCTGACGACGTTGGTCAAGGTGGTGGCGATGGCGAGGTCGTTGGAATAACTGCTGTGCGTGGTGGAACGGGTGTACAACAACGCCGTTGGCCCGCCAGTGGCGTCCCAAGCAATCATGTCGAGGTTCAAGACAGCTTTGATGTTGTCGCCGGCCGCCTGCGCGTCGGCCGCATACACATAGCTGCCGAGCAGCCCTTGTTCTTCGCCGGTAAACAACACATACCGGATACTGCGCTCGAACGTGTACTGACTCAGAATCGAGGCGGCCGTCAGCACCCCGACGGAACCGCTGGCGTTGTCGTCGGCGCCGGGCGCGCGCCCGCTGCTTGGCACACAATCCAGATGCCCGACAATCAGGATCAACTCATCCGGCGCAACTGTCCCGACTTGGGTGCCGACCACGTTGGTGCTGACGTAGCCGCTGCGGCTCCACGGATGATAGGTCGGGTTCAGCCCCAAGGCTTCGAACCACTCATAACCAAACTGCGTCGCTTTGAATGCCGCTGCCCCTGCCGCAGTTTTGCGCGTTGTCACCACCCGCAACTCGCCGCCGGCCGCCGCCGGTTCCTCACCGGTGATTTGGCTAACCAGCGAGACGAGGTCGTTCGAGCGCACCGCCGCAACCATCGCTGCCACCAGCGCGTTGGAACTGAAGGTTTGCAACGTGACGCCAGCTGGTAAGAGCTGTGTGGGAGGCGGGAACACGAGCGGTTCCGTGCTCACGCGTACCACCGCAAACCCTTGATCAGCGAGCCAGGCCAGTTCCTCTTCGTCACGCAAGCGAACCAACCATTGCCGGCCGTCATCATGGATAACCTCCACCCGACCCGCGGCAGCGGAGGCTGCGCCCGCGCGCATCGGCAGCGCGGTCACATACCGGTGCAAGTCCGGCGCGCTGTCCAAAATCCAGAAGGTCTGGCCGCTCAGGGAGAGCATTTCCGGTTCGGCGATCACCAGCGCGTAGTCGGTGCCTTGAGCGTCTTGAGCCAACGCATACACTGGCCAGGGCAATCGCGAAGGACAATCTTTGAGGTCCACCCGCGCCAACGCCGGCGCGCCGTTCACGCGCAACGGCATTACCACCAATGTGAGCAACATGAATCGGTACCAGCACATGACGAGGTATCTATACCACACCGGTTGTCGTTTGCGTACGCTGGCCAGCCGGGGAAGCCGTGCAGCCGTGCTGGTGGGCTGAACGGTTGGGGAGTACGCCGCGTCAGCGGCGCCTTGAGATGGCAGGCAATGCTGACGATCCGATGTCGGCAGAATCGCGCGGTTTTGCCGCTATTTTTTCCGTTTCGGCGGCGCGTGCGTCGCAGTGCCGTGCACGGCGTGGGCGGCTTCCATCCAGATTTCGCTGAACGTCGGATGCGCGTGAATCGTTCGCCCCACCTCCGTCGCCGTAAGTTCGCTCCGAATCGCCAACGTCGCTTCGGCGATCAACTCCGTTGCATGCGCTCCGACCGCCGCCGCGCCGAGCAATTGATCAGTGCCGGCATCGGCAATCCATTTCACAAATCCAATCGTCTCGCCGGTGGCAATGCCTTTGCCGAGGCCGCCAAACCGGAACTTGCCGACCTGCACGGCGCGCCCGGCTTTCTTCGCTTCGTCCTCGGTCAGGCCCACCAACGCGACTTCCGGCTGTGTGAAAATCACGCCCGGCACGAGCGATTCGTATTTGCCGGGTTTGTTGCCGAGGGCGTTTTCGGCGGCGATGATGCCTTGCGAGGTCGCGTTGTGCGCCAACTGCGTCCGACCGTTCACGTCGCCGATGGCGTAGATATTCGCCACGTTGGTCCGGCCAAAGTCGTCAACGGGAATAAACCCTTTGTCGTTCGTTTTAACCCCCGCATTTTCGAGCTTCAGCCCGTCCGTCACCGGCTTGCGGCCCACGGAGACCAGGACCAGCTCGGCCGCTTCGGCTTCCGCTTTCTCCAACGGTTTGCCGGTGCGGATGGTGATGCCGAGTTTTTGTTCCATGTGTTGCCGGACTTCGCGGCGTACGTCGGCATCGAGCAGCAGTAAGATGTCGTCGAGCAATTCGACGATGGTGACTTTCACACCGAGCAACGCGGCCATGCAGGCCAGTTCGCACCCGATGTAGCCTCCGCCCATCACGATCATCGTTTTCGGTAACGCGGTCAGGTCGAGAAAGCCCCGGCTTTCGACGATGCGGCCGTTTGGGGGAAGGAAGCCGGGCACGACCGAGGTCGAGCCGGTCGCGATGATGATTTTCTTTGCGCCGATTCTATTGCCGGCCACGTCCAACGTGTTACGGTCCACAAAACTGGCCTGGCCGGTCAGCACTTTCACGCCGTTACCGGCTAACAGTCGGCTCACGCCGCCACGGAGTTGCTGCACAACTTTGTTTTTATGCGCGATCAGCGCAGCATAGTCCACGGTCGCGCCGCTGACCTTGATGCCGAACTGGCTGGCGTGCTGGATGCGACCAAACAGATCGGCGCCGGCGATTAACGCTTTGGTGGGGATGCAGCCCCAGTTCAGGCAGGTGCCGCCGAGTTGTTCGCGTTCGATGATGGCGACCGATGCGCCGAGCTGCGCCGCCCGAATCGCCGCCGGATACCCACCCGGCCCTGCACCGATCGCTACGACGTCATACGTTTCCATAGTTCGATATCCTCCAACTTTGTTTTTACCGCATTGATGAACTGCGCGCCGAGTGCACCGTCCACCAGCCGGTGATCCGCGCTGAGCGTCATTTTCATCATCTGGCGGATGACGATCTTGTCGTCACGCACGACCGGTTGCTTCATCGTTGAGGCGACGGCAAGAATGCCGCCTTCGCCGGTGTTGATGATCGCGGCGAAGTTCTCCACATTCAACATTCCCATGTTCGAGATGGTGAATGTGCCGCCGCTCATTTCGTCGGGGGTGAGCTTACCGGCTCGCGCTTTCTCGGCGAGTTGCTTCGACGTGTCGCAGATTTCACGGAAGGTCAGGTTGCCGGCATCTTTGATCACCGGCACGACGAGACCGCCTTCGAGGGAAACGGCCAAGCCGAGGTTCACCCGGCTGTGCCAGCGGGTCGTCTTGCCGTCGGTGCTGCTGTTGACCGCCGGGAACTCCTGCAAGCTCAGCACGACTGCCTGCGAGATGAAGTCGGTAACGGTGTACGGCAGTCCGTCCGCTTTGAGGCCGTTGCGGTAGGCGATCAGGTCGGTCATGTCCACGCTGACGGTGACGTAGAAGTGCGGTTGAGTGACTTTGCTCTGGGTGAGCCGTTGCGCGATGATCTGGCGCATTTTGTTCATCGGCTTCGGTTTCTCGGCGATGGCGCGCTCGATATCGGCCACGGTGATTCGGCCGCCGTCGGAGGGGGTGACAGCGAGTAGATCAATCTTTTCCTTTGCTGCCAGGTTCTTGGCCGCGGGAGTGACACGGAGTTTGTCGTAACCGCGTGAGGCCAGATACGCCTGCACGTCTTTCTCCACGATACGTCCTTCCGGACCGGTGCCCTTGATCGGCGTCGGATCAATCACACAACGCTCGGCAAGTTTCCGCGCGCGCGGGGAGATGCGGAAGATGGACGGCGCCGCCGGTGCGGTAGGGGCGGCTGGCTCAGGCGGACGCGGGGCTGGGGCAACCGTCATCGGCGCGCTGGGAACAGCACGCTCGACCGGGAGAGCGGTAGGTGTGGCGGCCGGTGCAGTGGCAACTGGCTGCGGCGCCGCCGGTTTCGGCGCGGCGGGTTTGGGCGGTTCGACGGTCGGGATGGCTTCGCCCGGCTGCCCCAGAAAACCGACTACGCTTTGGACGGGCACGTTGACGCCGGGCGGCACGACGATCTTGAGCAAGGTGCCGGCCTCAAACGCTTCGACCTCCATCACCGATTTGTCCGTCTCGACGGTGAACAGGATGTCGCCTTGGGCAACCTTGTCGCCTTCCTTCTTGCGCCACTCGACAATGGCGCTTTCTTCGGTCATCTGACCGAACTTGGGCATGATAATAGGTGTGGACATAATTATGATTTCCTTTTCGTGCAACAGATCGTTTGACAATCTTCGTCTATCTTGTCGTTGGTAAGGACGGCTCGCCGAGCCGTCCGCGATGGGCGAACGACACGGTCGGCGGTGATAGCCCGCCCGACCGGTTTGAATTCGTGACGATTTGTGTGCATTCGTGGCTACAAGATGCTGTTGGCGGCGTTCACCAAGTCGGCCACGCTCGGCAGGAACGCGGCTTCCAAGATGTGGCTTTGCGGGGCGATGCCGTTCTTCGCGCCGACACGCTTCACCGGAGCGTCGAGGTAATCAAAGACGGCATCCTGGATCGTGCTGGCCAACTCACCGGTGTAGCTGCCGATGTGGACCGCTTGGCTCGCCACTACACACTTGCCAGTCTTTTGGACGCTGCGCAACACGGTGTCGAGGTCGAGCGGCACGAGGCTGCGCAAATCAATCACTTCGGCACTTACGCCCTTATCCACTTTCAACTGATCGGCCGCCTTGAGACAGTCGTGAACCGCCGGGCCGTAACTGACAAACGTCAGATCGCTGCCTTCGCGGATGACGTTGGCGACGCCGAGTGGGACGAGGTATTCGCCTTCCGGCACGGGGCCTTTCATCCCGTACAACCCCTGGCTCTCAACGAACATGACCGGGTTGTTGTCGCGGATGCACGACTTGAGCAGGCCCTTCGCGTCGGCCGGTGTGGACGGGTAGATGACGTACAGGCCGGGAATGTGACAGAACATGCTTTCCAAGGTCTGGCTGTGTTGGCCGCCGTAACCCTTGCCGGCGCCGACGCTGACGCGATAGACGACGGGCACTTCGGTCTGCGCGCCGCTCATGTAATGCCACTTCGCGGCTTGGTTGCTGATCTGGTCGCTACTCATCAGCGCGAAATCCATGTACATCAACTCCACGACGGGCCGCAGTCCGATCATGGCCGCGCCGACCGCCGTACCGCAGATGCAGGCCTCGCTGATCGGGGTGTTGAACACCCGGTCGCGTCCGAACGCTTCCAGCAGGCCTTTCGTGACCTTGAATGCGCCGCCGTAATCGGCCACGTCTTCGCCGTAGAAGATGACGCGCCGGTCGCGTTTCATCTCTTCGACGAGTGCTTCTTTGATCGCGTCTTTGTAGGTCAACTCGCCGTTGACGCGCTTGATCTCCGGCAACGGCCCGACCAGTTCCACGTTTGCAAATGCAGCCGGCACCGTTTCGCACTTGGTGTCGGTGTACATGTACTTGAGGACGTCGCTGGCTGGCGGATCGGCGGCTAGAGCGGCACGTTTGGCGGCGCGGGCGTTGCGGTCGCGCACGCGCTGTTCCAAAGCGGCGAGGCCCGCAGCATCGAGCACCTGCGCGGCGAGGATTTGCGATTTGAAACTGTCCACTGCGTCAATCGCTTTCCACGCGGCTTCTTCTTCCTTGGTCCGGTACTCGTTGCGCGGATCGCTGAGCGAGTGCCCCCAATAGCGGTAGGTGTGCACATCGAGCAACACCGGCCCCTTGCCTTGCCGGCAAATCTCCGCCGCGCGGCTGACGGCGTCGCGGACGGCCAGCGCGTCCATACCGTTGACCACCTCGGCGTGCATGTTGTTGTCGGCGAACCCGGCGGCGCGGCGGGCCATTTGGGCGATGCCCATCACTTCGTCATCAGTCCGGTGGGTCATGCCGTAGGCGTTATTGCAGATCAGGAAAATGATTGGCAGGCCGAATTTGTGGCCGTCGGCAAGGTCGTTGGTGAACTGCGCTTGGTTCGCCCAGTTCAATGCTTCGAGGACCACGCCGTTGGCGTATGCGCCGTCACCGGCATAGCAGAGCACAACGTCGTTTTTCCTCAGATACCGGAGTCCCATGGCCGCGCCGGTGGCGATGGGCACGCCGCCGCCGACGATGGCGTTCGCGCCGAGGTGCCCCACGGAGAAATCGGCGATGTGCATCGAACCGCCCCGGCCTTTGCAGTAGCCGTCGTCCTTGCCAAACAATTCGCAGATGAATTTGTACAGGTGATCTTCGAGGGCGTCTTCGAGCAGCTCGGCGCGTCCGGTCGCCCGGGAGGTCGGCACCCGCACCTTCAACTGCGCGTCGGTCATCTCGCGGATGGCGACATTGACCTTGGCCAGGGATTCACCGTGGCCGCGGTGCGTGCTGGTGAGTTTGTCGGTGAGCTTGAGCACGCAACAGGCACCTGCCGCAGTGCCTTCCTGGCCGACCGACACATGGGTCGGTCCGCGGTAATTGAATTCGCGGATTGGCTCATAGGCACCGGAGCGGAGTTTGACGATCATCTCTTCCAGTTCCCGGATCATCAACATGTCTTCGAGCAAGTCCACGGCTTCTTGTTTCGTGATCCGGTTGGCGGCCAATTCGCTTTTCAGGTCACCCTTGAACTGGTAGGCGGGGATTTTGCCGCACTCAATCGTGAATGGTTTGAACTGCGGTCGCTTGTCGCTCAGGTACACTGGGGATTTCTTGGTTGTGGTTGTCATGATCGTCCCTTTCAGGCTTTCACTAGTTTGATTTGTTTCTCTGCGAGTTCTCGCGCAAATTGTCTATCCAGCTTCGCATCGGTAATCAGCACATCCACTTCGTCGAGGCGGCCGACACGGGCGAATGCCACTTTACCCGCTTTGCTGCTGTCGGCGAGTAAAATCACCTGTCGCGCCTGCCGCATCACCAATTCTTTCGTAAACGCCTCGCTCGGATCGGTGGTCGTTATCCCCTCGGTGGCGGATAATCCGATTGTGCCCATAAATGCTTTGTCGAGGTGCAACTCCTGTAACACCAACCGCGTCAACGGTCCAACCATCGTCTGGCTCAACCGTCGCAACTCCCCGCCGACGAGAATCAACCGCGGCCCGCGCCCCGCCAGTTCCAGTGCGGCTCGCAAGGAGTTGGTCACCACGGTCAGGTTGGCGTGGTTGGCCAGCAATCGTGTCAGTTCCAGCACGGTGCTGCCGCCGTCCAGATAGATCGTCTCGCCCGGCTTGATGAACTCCAGTGCGGCGCGGGCGATTCGTTGTTTCTCTTTCGAGGCGATGGCGGTTTTCGTCTCGAATACCGGCTCGGCGATCCGGCTCTCCACGAGCACTGCGCCGCCGTGCACGCGCCGAATTTCGCCGCGCTCGGTCAATGCGTCCAAGTCACGGCGCACCGTGGCCGGGGACACCTGCAATTGCCGGCAGAAATCCTCGACGCGCATGACATGTTGTTGCCGGAGCAGGGCACGCATGCGTTCCCAGCGTTCCGGTGCCAGCTCTTTGTGGCCGTTGGCGGTCATGATTGGACGTGAGCGAATATGATAAACTTTGCGCGATGTCAATCATGAAATGTCAATCGGGACCTTGGTGGCCAGGTCAGTGGCTTGAGCGGAAACAGAGGCGGTCAGGCTCGCATTGATCAAGACAAGCTGAATGCGACTGGCTGTGAAACCGGTGTTGGTGTGAACTGTTGGAACCGGGGTGGTGTTTGACGCGCTCCCACGCCACTTCACCGTCATTTTCCGTTCAGGCATTCTCCCCACATGCCATCCAAAGCGCCGCGGCCGCAGCAATCTCCAAAGCGGTTCGGCGCCGCGGCAGGGTTCGGTCCGGTGCGGCAGCGTCTTGGAGTGCGGAAGCGGCCACATTCGTTTTTCTCGCCGTCCACGCTCCGTGTCTGTTGTTACTCGGCATCGATGTGAGCCGGGCGCAGACAGGAATGTGGCTTGGCAACAACGCGGGCAACGCGCAATATCGCCCGCAATGATCGCAACCAGTGCAATGCAATCATGGCGGGCGCCGATGGTGGGGGCGGTGTTGGCGGTGGCGTGTTTGGTGTTTGCATTGCGGGCGAATCGGAAGCGACGACTGGTGCAGGACATTCCCACGTCGAAGACGACCGTCGTGTTCATGGGCTTGGTCGAACTCAAAGGCACCGCCGAAGCGGAAACGCCGCTGACCAGTTATCTTGCCGCCGTCCCATGCGTCCAGTACGCGTGGAGCATCGAGGAACATTGGTCGCGCACGGTGACGGAGACTTACCGGGACAGCAAAGGCCAGACACACACACGCACGAAACACGAAAGCGGCTGGAAGACCGTGGCCAGCGGCGGCGAAATGATTCCGTTCTATCTGCGTGATGATTGTGGCGTATTGTTGGTGCGGCCCGCAGGCGCGAAACTTGAAACCACGGTGGTGTTCGACCAAACCTGCACACGGTCGGAGCCGCTGTACTACGCGAAAGGCCCGGCGCTGGCGGTGGCCAACTCGGATTACCGGCGGCGGTTCACCGAACGGGCGATCCCGTTGCACGCGCCGGTGTACGTGATGGGCCCGGCGCGCGAACGCGCCGACGTGGTCGCCGCTGAAATCGCGCACCACCCCGATGCCCCAGTGTTCTTGGTTTCGACGCGCACGGAAGAGCAGATCGCCCGCGGGTTGGGGTGGCAACACTGGTTGTGGGGAGTGGGCGGCGGCGTGTTGGCCGCCGGTGGGGTGTTGCTGGCGGAGCCGGCGACTCCGGTCGTGCC
>CALBCO010000173.1 GCA_937927265.1 uncultured Verrucomicrobiae bacterium
TTTGAACGCAGCGAGTTTCTCTTCCAATTCCTCATACGGCGCGAGGTTGCCGGACACCAACCGCGATGCGCCGGCCCCGACGCCGTACCGTTCCACTGCCGCCACGGCCGCCGCCTTCAACACGGGGTCATTAGCCAGGCCGAGGTAGTCGTTGCTGGAAAAATTCAGCATCGTTCGGCCCTCGTGGACGACCCGCGCCCCCTGCGCAGAAGCAATCACACGCAGGTCGCGATACAATCCGTCTGCGCGCAGTTGATCCAATTCGCGTCCGAGTTGGTCAATCAGGTTGGACATGAGCAGCGGGCGCAGGCGGCGGCGCGGGGAGGTAAAAGACCACCGCATGGGCTTCCACCCGGTAGCGCAGTCCGGCCGGTTCGGTGATGTAATCCAACGCCTGCTCGAGCGGAATATCGCGTAGCGCGACGGTTACGGTGCGGAGGCGGGCAGTGGCCGGCACGAGCCAGACATAGTTAATTTCCTGACGGTGACGCGACAGTTCCCCCGCCTGGCGCAACACGGTCGCCACGGCCTCACGCGCGGCGGCATCGCGAAGATTGATTTCCGGGAGGCGGACAGCACGCAACTGGCCCCGCAAACGCCGACCGACGTCGCGTTCGACCGTCTCACGTTCGGCGCGCACCTCGGCCAACATCTGCCGCCAATACGGTTGATCGGGCCGCGCGTTCACCAACTGTTGCAACCGCGCCTCAGCTTCGGCGTAACGACCTTGCTGACGCAAAGCAACGGCTTCCGCGAGCCATTTCTCCTGTTCGGTCGTGGTCGAAAACGCCGGGGATGTCGCCACCGCCACCCATGCCAACAGTATCAGGATTGTTCTCATTCCCCCCACACGCGACCGTTGACCATGAAAAATACGACCGGCTGTTCGTTGAAGACCACCGTTTCGTAGGGATCGCTGCTGTTGTCGGCGAGCGGCACCGCAATCACATCCGCCGCCGCACCCGGGGCGAGCCGGCCGAGGCGCGCGGCTTGGCGCAACGCACGCGCGGGATTCATCGTGACCATCTCCAGAATCCGCACCGGCTCGATCCGCGGGAAGATGCGCGCCAACTCCTGCATTTCCGCAAACAAACTCAAGCCTTCGGGCCCTGGGGCGCTGGCCAGGCTGTCCGTACCCAAACACACATTCACACCAGCCTGCTGCAACGCGTCCAACATCGGCGTGGGCCGATTGAAAAACCGGTGCGTCATCGGACAATGGACCACGGTCGTTTGCGTATCGGCCAACAATTGCACATCCAACGGAGTCAAACAATTCGCGTGGACAGCCAGACAATCCGGCCCGAGCATGCCGTATTGCTGGAGAAGTTGCACCGGGCTGGCGCGTTTGCAATCGGTCATGTCCCGGCCCGCGCGCAGATAGCGCTCGTACATCGGGCCCATGCCGCGACGAAACATGTCGTCCTCCTCCTGCGACTCCGCCACGTGTGTCGTGAGCACCCACCCCCGGGCGCGGGCCTCGCGCACGCTGGCGCGGTACAACGCCGCGCTGGCCGTGTACAACGCATGCGGAGACAAACCACCCACGCCGGTCAGCGCAACTGCTTCGGCCACCAATTGCGACGGCGAACGCGTTTCGCGCAAGTCAATCAATTCAACGCACCAGACCAGGCGTATTCCGCCGGTGTTGACCTGCCCGATCACCGTCGGACAGGACGCGATGTTCGCCAACGTCGTCGCCCCGCCGGCGCGCGCCAAATCCAGTCCTTGTCGCACCGCTGCCCGGTAATGCTCGGGGGTCATTTTTCGCTTGGCCTCGGTGATGCCGATCAGCCAGTCCAAAAACACTCCGTGGAACGGCACCCGGCCCAGCAGATTCGTGTAATCCAAGTGGGTGTGCGCGTTAATCAGCCCCGGTAACAATACTACGGCACCTAAATCGCGGGTCGCTCCGATCACGGTTGCCCGCACCTCATCCCAACTGCCGACCGCCACAATTCGGTCGCCATCCACGGCCACCGCGCCGTCGGTAATCGGCGGCCGATCCATCGGCAACACCCACCGCGCTCGCAAGACCATCATTCTGGCCTCCTGACCGTGATAGCGCTCACGGACTGTTTCTGTTGCGTATGTATTGCCCCATGATGACTCATCAACGTATCACACTTCCACACATACGCGTTCAATGCCGCGGGCCAAGCCGGTATTCTCGTCCACATCCACAATGACACCGGCCACGGAAACCGGACCGTTTGCGACTTCAAGCTTCTGAGGCATCTGCGTCAGAAATCTTTTGATGACCGGCTCGACCTGCCGACCCAACACCGAATCCACCGGCCCACACATCCCGACATCCGTGATATACGCGGTGCCCTTGGGCAATACTTTTTCATCCGCCGTGGCGACATGCGTGTGGGTGCCAATCACCGCGCTGACACTGCCATCGAGGTACCGCCCCAGCGCAATCTTCTCGCTGGTCGCCTCCGCGTGCACATCCACGATGATGAGATTGGTTTGACGGCGCAATTTGGCCACCTCCGCTTGGGCCGCACGGAACGGACAATCCCCGCCGGGGATAAACACGCGCCCCACTACTTGCATCACGGCAACGGATACCTTGTCGCTCACGGTGACCACGGTCGAACCGCGGCCCGGCGTGCCCGGCGGCACGTTCAACGGCCGTACCACTTGGGGCCACTGGTCAATCTCCCGTTCAAACCCTTTCTGGTCCCAGACATGATCGCCTGTGGTGATCACATCCACCCCGGCCAGCAACAACTCCTGGGCAGTGGTGGCAGTCAACCCTGCCCCATGCGCGGCGTTCTCACCGTTGGCGATGATCATTTCCACTCCGCGATCCCGGCGCAACCGCGGCGCCACTTCGCGCACTGCTTGACGCCCCGGCTTGCCGACTACATCGCCAATAAAGAGGATTTTCACCTTCAGAGTATTGCCAGAGATCAGCCGATTATGCAATGCCGCCGCCCAACGGGCGCGCATCCGAGCGGAACGGGCCTCAGGCCGCGCCGCGGCAGGGAATATCCACGGCCTGGGCACGCCAACGGACCAATACCCCGCCGAGCGCAATCAACAGCAACCCCATCGCAGTGCGCGACAGCAATCCTTCCAGCAACACTTCTTGTTCCTCCGCCACGTCCCGATAACGCACCTGCACCACCCCAAACCCCAACGCGCCTTCCGCCGCGTACGCGCACCGCTCTTCGCGCAAGATTCCGAAAGCATAGCGATACTCCTGGTAGATCAACGACCAGAGGTTGCTCGCGTCCATCCGCTGGCAATGGACGCCCTCGTGAATCAGACACCGCGCAATCGCAACCACGCAGGCCAACCTTCGCGCCACCGGCGGCAGCGCGGCATGATACCCGCGCTTGGGACTCAGTTCCGGGTCCAAATCACGACTGACCTCAATGTGCGATCCAAACAACGTGACCACCCGTTGGCTCTGCCGGTCCGGCGGCAGGTCGGTGAAGATCACAGAGAGCCGCTGCTCCCGCAAATAGCGATAAATGGCCGGACTGCATTCCTTCACGTGAGTCTCCATGGCCTCTTCGATCAACAAAGGATTCACACCCGCCGCCCGCACCTGCCTCAGTTCGGGAGTCAAACTGGCGTAATAGGTATCACGCACGTAATAGGCCAGATGCGGAGAAACAAACGCCACCATAATAAACAATACTCGGCCCAAACTTCCCAACGTGGTTCGCCCCCTGCTTGTTTTCCACAGCGGCACGCTCATCAGACGCAACCTTCCGACGGCGTCCACCACAAGGCCGCCCCACTTAGCAATGCGAACCAACTTCCCCTCTCCTCTGCGCCCCACCAACCGCTCATCTGATTCATGTCCCTTTACCCCTCGATCCCCAGCGCATCTTGTGCAGTCTTCATCACCACGATGCCTCCGCCCGTCGCGGCTTCTTAGCGCATCGCCGGCCCGTCCACAATCAAAATCTCAA
>CALBCO010000174.1 GCA_937927265.1 uncultured Verrucomicrobiae bacterium
GGCCGCGACGACAAATCACCGGAGCGGTTCCATTGATCCACCACTAGTTTGTTGCCCACCCACAACCGCACCCCATCGGCAAACGTCAGCCGAAACGTGTACGCCTCACTGAAACGTGGCAGCAATTTCCCCGTCCAGCGCACGGAAAAATGGTCACGTGGAAACGAGCCGTACGGTTCCGCCGTTGAGCCGCCGATGGGCAACTGCTCGCCCCAATCGAATCGGATGCGCACTTCGCGGCGGAGAAACGTGGGCGTTCCCTTCAATTCGGCATTGGCAAAATATTCCCCGCGCAACCCGGCCTCCATGAACCCGCTCCCCACCGGCCCGCGCGCCCAAACCACAACCGTCGTCAGCCATGCCAATAAAAACAAAACAACGGTTCTCACCGCAGACCGTCCCCCCTGACGCCGCCGAACTGGCTGGTGCAATACAAAATACGTTTCACACGTCTCGTTATAATGAAACTACCAAATCCGTGTCATGCCTAATTTGACGAGCGGCCACCAACGCTGCGCCTCCCCAAATTCAGAGAAGCGAAGCTTGTGTTGCCTTGCTGCATCCCCGTCAGGCAACCGTAGGAGTGGCCGACACCACGGGGGTCACACACGCACTGCGGATAATCTCGTCAGAAAAATCGAGCTTGAGCTGACCGTCTTTGGTGACGATGAGCTTCAATAACTCCGTCACATTGCGCGCGTAAAGCTGGCTGGCATGGACGGGCAACGTCGCCGGCAAGTTCAGAGTACCGACAATCGTGACGCCATTGATCGTGATGACCTCGCCCGGCTTGGTTGCTTCACAATTCCCTCCTGTCTCAGCGGCCAAATCCACAATCACACTGCCCGGCCGCATCCCGGCGACCGTGTTCTGGGTGATCAACTTCGGCGCGGGCTTGCCAGGAATTGCGGCGGTGGTGATGACCACGTCGAACTCCTTCGTCTTGGCGGCCAGTTGTTCCTGCTGACGGCGTTTGTCCTCGGCGGAGAGTTCCTTGGCATAACCGCCGGCGCTCTCGGCGTCTTTTGTCCCAATGTCAAGTTCGAGAAACTTCGCGCCCAAACTCTCGATTTGTTCCTTCACCGCGGCGCGCACGTCGTAGGCCCAGACCACCGCGCCGAGCCGGCGCGCGGTGGCAATCGCCTGCAACCCGGCCACCCCGGCGCCGAGCACGAGCACTTTGGCCGGCCGAATCGTCCCGGCAGCGGTGGTCATCATCGGCAAAAACTTCGGCAACAACTCCGCGGCAATAAGCACCGCTTTGTACCCAGCCACGTTGGCCTGTGACGACAAGGCGTCCATGCTCTGCGCCCGGCTGATGCGCGGCACGGCGTCCATGCTCAACGCCGTCACCTTGCGCGTCGCCAGCCGTTGAACAAGTTCAGGATTGGTGGCAGCCTGAAGGAAACTGATCAACACCGCGCCTTCGCGCAATCGGTCAACCTCCGCAGCAGTCGGCTTGTGCAATTTCACCACAATATCCGCCGCAGCAAACGCATCGGGGACAATTTTCGCGCCGGCTTTCTCGTAGTCGGCGTTGGCAAAATACGCGGCGGCCCCTGCGCCGGATTCGACCAGCACATCCAGTTTCATCTTTACCAAAGCTGGGACGGCGTCCGGCACCATTGCCACCCGCCGTTCGCCGGCCACTGTTTCCTTCGGAACACCGATTTTCATTTTGCGCTCCTTTCCCACTCCTCAATCCGCGCCCGAAACAACGCCGCTTTGTCTAAATCACCCGCCGCAATCGCCAATTCATGTGCCTTGCGGTTCAACGCCAAGGCGTTCTTTCGGGTCGCAAACACAGTCGTCAGACTTTCGTACAACGCCAGTGCCTGGCGGGGTTGCCGCTGGCGTACATACACCGCCGCCAGCTTGGTTGCAACTCGCAGATGGCGGTAAGGGTCACCCGTCGGCTGCAAGGCCCGCCGATAAGCGTCTGCTTCGCCGGTCAGATCGCCAAGTTTCTCGTAGAGCACCGCACTCTGCAAGGCAGCCGCTTTTTCGCGGCACAATTTCTCGCCCCCGTCGAGGTTGACTTTCCGCAGCCATGCCCACTCCACTTCGGGACGGCCATCAGCCTCCAAACGGCGGATCTGTTCGTCCAAACTGACTGCAAATGGGCGGTACAGCGGATCACCGACAAACGTGGTCTGCCAACTCAACACCGGTTGGCTGTAGTAACCGGCCTCCACAAACATTTTGCCGTCGAGCAACCGACGAAAAAACAACCCCACCTGCGGCGTCATCGCCAGATACGGTTCGAACACACAGCCCATCGTTGCCGCTGCACCCTTGTCAAGCAACGGTCCCACCCAGTATGCCGTCCGCGACCGGACACTGGCTGCGCTGAACGAGTGGATGTGATAGGCCACCGCGCCCGGCTGGAACCGGAACGCGCCGCGATGAAACGGGCCGGTCATATGTTGTTCGTACCACCCGGCGTAGAGAGCTACATCCGTCATCGGATAATCCTCGTCGAACACAGTCGGCTGTTCATCGAGTTCACATTCGTAGCCGGCAGCCCGCACCTGCCGGTACGCCTCGCGCAGCCACTCGTCGCCCAGTCGAAACCCGCCATCCTGGATTCCCCGC
>CALBCO010000175.1 GCA_937927265.1 uncultured Verrucomicrobiae bacterium
TGGGCTGCCGCCGTCGAGCTGGCCACGCCGTGCGCCGCTCGAACTCTCCCTGACCGTCCGCCACGACACTCGAATCCCCAGCGACTCTCCACAGCACAAACGACGCGGTACAACCTCAAAGGCTGCGCAGTGGCCTAACGATCAGCGTGAGCGACGGGAGGCAGCCGTCGTGGACGTTCAAATTGCAACTGTGCGAAACGGCTGCCTCCCGTTCGCTCGACGCACTGGTTAGGTGTCGGGGTTGTTGTTGATCGTGCTCTCATGAATCATGTGCTCTTCGATGCAGTCGAGCCGTGACGCAAGCATGTCGGCGTGCTCACGAGTCGGCTCAGCTCGAACGGGAATGATGTCGTCGAGATTGGAACCTGCGCGAACCGCAGCCACCCAACGGCGCATCTCACGCACGTAAGCGCGAAGGGCACTCGGCCAGTCGAGAGCGTCATCGCACACCAAGTAGGCAGACGGGAGGTCGCCGACAACAACCCAAAGAGTGTCGTCCACGCCAATTACTGCAGGCTCGATGCGAAACAGGAAAATGCCGACGATGTTGCCAACGCCATCAGCAAGAAAGCTGTCGCGGACGGAGCGACACCAGCGAAAGCCAGTGATGAATGACTGCGCCTCGTCAGCAAGGGCGCGCAACTCATCATCCTCGATGGCATTCACCGGAGTCATTTGTGTGGTATCAGGGCGCATGTGCTGGAGACACCTAACGACCGAACTGAGCGACAGCCGCCGACAGTGACGGTGGAGCGCACGAGGCGCATCCGAAGTGCCGCCAAGCGTCGAGCGGAGAAGCGGGGCGGCTGTTCGCTCCAGTGATCTTGTTAGACCACGTCATAGTGTCTCTCAATCTTGCTCTTCGCGAGCGCAACACACCTCTCAAAGTCGGCGTCACTCGCGAAACCAGCGCGTGGCAGCCAGTGAAACATCTGGTCTATCGGGTAGAGCATGACGCCCGTCGGTGTCCGAACCACCTTCGCAAATGCCTGCCAACTAAACTCACTCTGGCCGAGGCTGCTCCGTGTCCGAATCTTGTCATCAGCCATCTGCCACTCAAGCTCGATGTCCCTGTCTGGACGCTTTCGAAACTGGCGACGAACCATCCAGCGCCGCTCGAAGCGGCGAAATACGAACCAGTAAATGCCGCCAGCCAGAAGTCCGATGCCCAGCGCGATGGTAGCGTCGCCTTTGCGGATGAGGCCGTAGCCAGCCAAAATCATCAACGCGAAGATGAAGTGGAGCGCAATCCGAAACACCGGGCGACATGTGTGGCGGAAGTGATAGCCGTAAGCTCGAAGCAACTCATCGGCGGTCCAACGAAAGCGTATGACGATTGGTTGCTCCATGCGCGTCGAGTGGCCTAACGCCAGAACTGAGCGACCGCCGCCGACAGAAAGGCCGCAGCGCACGAGGCACGTCCAAACTGCCGCCCAGCCTCGAACGGAAACGCGGGGCGGCGGTTCGCTCCAGTGATCGGGTTAGGCCACGTCGTTGTCACCACCACAATCTCTCTCATGAATCCCCGCTCACCCCAAGCCGCCGAACTGGGCGGCCGCCGTCGAGCTGGCCACGCCGTGCGCCGCTCGAAGTCTCCCTGACCGTCCGCCACGACACTCGAATCCCCAGCGACTCTCCACAGCACGAACGTCGCGGTACAACCTCAAAGGGTGCGCAGTGGCCTAACGACAGAACTGAGCGACAGCCGCCCCGCCGAGATAACGCCCGCGCCGC
Organism: uncultured Verrucomicrobiae bacterium; assembly: GCA_937927265.1. Classification (GTDB taxonomy): domain Bacteria; phylum Verrucomicrobiota; class Verrucomicrobiia; order Palsa-1439; family Palsa-1439; genus CALBCO01. The sequence continues at coordinate 1,735 of CALBCO010000175.1, forward strand.
TCGACGAACAGAGCGCCTCGTCGAAGCCCGTGACTCTCGACCACCAGAGCGCGTCGCCGAAGTCCGCGACTCTCGAACTGCAAAGCGGGGCGGCTGTTCGCTCCAGTGATCTTGTTAGCCCCTCCTTTCATTCCTCTTTCGTCTGAACCACACCATCAACACTCCGCCTCCGACCAACAGCGCCCAAGTCGAAGGCTCGGGAACTGCCCCCGCCAGAATCGGCACGCCGGGACGCGTTTCGTAAGCGTATTCATAGATGTAACCACCGCCCTCACCCACAAACGGCGAGCCAATTCTCGCCCAGCCGTAGTGCGTCCCGCTCGCCAGATCAAACCGCAGCCCCACATAGGCCGAGTCTAACCCCTGAAAGAACCCAATACCTGAAGCCATCTCCCGATATCCAACAATGACTGCACCAATAGAGCCGAACGCCGTATCAATCCGCTCGAACCAAGACAATACCGGCTGATCGGAAGTGATCGGATAGTTGACGGACAGTGGATAGACCCAAGCGTTCATCCCGCCGGGACCAAACGTGGATGACAACACCGCATTGTGCTCACTGGGCATCAAAGCGAAATCTTCTCCGTTGGAGGAAAACACGAATTCAGCTTGGCCGTCACCATTCAAATCCATTGCATAGGATACGGGAAACGCCGGGTGTCCCATCAAACGCACACCGGGGTATGGGTCGCCCGGGCGGTCTGGAATGGTTGGCAACTGCACATGGACAATGGTTCCCTGCCCACTCGTCGCGAGCGGAAGCGCCAGGACCGGTGCCAGCAACAGCCAGCGCCAGCCCCCATTCTTGTTGAGACCGCCCTGTTGCATATTCAGCGCACCTGCTCGACACGATAGAAGCGCGTGTCCACTCCCGTCGGCACGCTCAAGGTCACCGACACGTTGGTCTTGCTGGCGCTGATCTCGCCAGTCGCGTTAGCCCACGCACCACTGGCCACATCGTCCCGATATTGCACGCGGTAAACCCGGCCCACCACCGCGTCCCACGTCAGCGAGATCGAATTGGAGCCAACCGGGACGATCTCGGTGATCAACAGCGGCGGGTGCGTCTGAGCGGCATTCCCGGAAATCAGTATGGACACCCATTGGTCAGCCACCTGGCCCAGGTCGTTCACCAGATTGGCCTTGTGCGTCACGCGCACGAGATACGTCCCGGCCACAGCGTTCGTGATGACAACCTGCTCCACATTGTCGCGGAGGTTGTCGGCCGTTGTGGCTGCGTTGGTGCGCGTCACCGGATTGAGCACCCACGGGAAATTGGTTGCCCCGCTCGGCGCGATCACGCGCAAATCCAGATCATTGACCAGCACCCGGTTGGTCGGGTCCAAGGAGGGCGCAACCGGCGTGCCCGGTGGGTCCGTCCAGCGGATAGTGACCTTGAGGGTGTTGGTGTTCCCGACGACAACGACGGGAAATTCGATGTAATCGCCGCTGACCATCCGGACCTCCTTCAGGTGCGCGAGTGATCCGCTGGCGTGATTGTTCGTGATCAATCGGGCGCCCGCCGCCGTGTTGAGCAGTCCCCAGCCAAAGCGATAATCCGGACCGGGGAAGCTGCCGGCTTCGTCAGCGGTGTGAATCGCCAATCCCGCCAGCGAGGAGGCCAGCAACGGCCAACTGGTTCCGTAGAGTTGGTGGTGCAGTTGGCGGAGCAGATTCAGCGAGCCAGCGCTGACGGGAGACGCCATGCTGGTTCCCGAATCGGAGTAGTAATCCGTATCAAACCACGAACCTGCCGAGAAAACGCCGACGCCGGGCGCGACCACGTCCGGTTTGATGCGGCCATCGTCGGTTGGCCCGTAACTGCTGAACGTCGACATCCCCACGCTGGCCGCGCCGTTCCAGCCGCCCAGAATGTTGGACACCGCACCAATAACCAGTGAGTTCTTGGCGGTCTGTGGGGGTGACAGCAAATCAAAACCGCCGGGGTCACCATCATCGGGGCGCGTGATACCCGTCACTACAACCCAGTCGTTGATACTCGTGTTGAAGATTGCGTGCGGGACGGGCTGGTTTGTTGGGCCTTTCCCAGGCGCACCGCGCTCGTTCCCGGCAGCCCACACCTGCAAATAGGTCGGGTGCAAATACGCAAGGCTGTCAAAGTCGCGGGCGCTCTCATCGTAAAAACCGAAACGATAATCTTCGACTTGGCTGATGTTGGTGTTTCCCCACCAAGCGGGGTAGTTCGTTCCGCCGATGTTCCGAGTTCCACTCCACCCGACCCGTTTGCCGTAAGAGTGGTTCGAAATCCGAAACGTGTTGGATAGAGCTTGCTGGCCCATCTTGGTGTAGTCCTGGTAAAAGTCGTTGGCCCAAACGACCGCCCGGTGGGACATCCCGATTGCGTTTGTGTTTGCCCCATAAGCGTTGAGCGTGCCGCAGACATGCGTCGGGTGGTCCTGGATTCCCAACGGGCTTGCGCCATCCATATCGATCACCCGCACACCATTGGTCGAGAACTCGCGGTGCGAAATGCGAACGTCGCCACCATCCCAAAGCCCCACGAAGGTATTCGTGCCGGTCAACAGCAGGTTCAGACCGCCGCCCGGCCACACGCGGTCCGTGGCGACAGTGTTTGCCGCGTTGCGGTTGTAAGTCATATATTCCTCGGGCAACCCGGCCTTGTTGATGCCGATGACGGCGGACACCGTTCCATCTTCTGCAACGGAAAATGCCGGCTGGCCGGACTTTTGCAGGTAGTTGGTGACGGCGGCGTATTGTTCCCACGCCCGACCAATGAGTCCCGCGCTCAGAGCCTCTTGCCGCGTCCGCTGGCGAGCATCGAGCGCCTCTGCCGTGGCCGGGGAGCCATCTGGCAAACGTGCGTCGTGGTGAAGCCACGGCGCGATTCTCTCCCAGTTTGCTTTCCAAGCGGCTTCCTGCGCGGCTTGACGCGCCGCGCGTTCCGCCTCCGCCAACGCGGGATTGGCGGCGATGACGGCGGCGCGCGCCACCGCCTCCTCGTGACGCATCCGCGCCTCGGCCTGGGCCGGCGTGTCGGGAATGGCCGTGTCGTCAAAGACGAAAATGCCCGGCGCGATTTCGACGGCATCGAGTTCTGGATGCGGGTTGAACGGCCAAGGGGGACTCCACTCGAAATCCTTAGCCGAGTAATACGTGCCCGGTTTGGGTGGTTCTTGGAGTTGAGCGAAGCTCGCGCTGGCCAACGCCAGCGCCGTCACTGCGATTGCGATTCCTTTCGTGGTTCTGTTGATTGTTTTCATGGTGGGCGTTTCTGGTTGCTGTGCATGTTCGACTCGCCCGCGACGTCACGGGCTAACGACCAAGCTCAGCGACCGCCGCCGGAAACGCCCGGCCGGCCGCAACAATCGCTGACAAATTGCCTGAACCGTCCGACTGCCCAGCGGGGCGGCGGTTCGCTGCAGCGCCCTGGTTAGGCCAACGTCGCGTCATACTCGAAAAGCTCTCGACCAGCATCCGCTCTGGCTCGGACGGAATCCAGCGCCGCCTCGCGCGGCCGCGTCCGAACCGGCGCGAGCCGTGCGCCGCGCGAACTCCAAGAAAGGTCCGCCGCGAAACCCCAACCACCCGAACCGTCCGCCGCGAAAAACCGTCCGCCAACCCGCCACGCACCGAAGCGCCAGCCCGCGACCGAACCGCCGGCGACTCTCGCCGCGAATGACCGCCGTAAAACCCAGACGCAGCGACGTGGCCTAACGCCAGAACTGAGCGACCGCCGCCGACAGAAAGGCCGCAGCGCACGAGGCACGTCCAAACTGCCGCCCAGCCTCGAACGGAAACGCGGGGCGGCGGTTCGCTCCAGTGATCGGGTTA
>CALBCO010000176.1 GCA_937927265.1 uncultured Verrucomicrobiae bacterium
TGGCCGTGGCCGAAGTGGATGTCGCCCGCACGGAGAATTATCTCCAGCGGCTCCGGCTGGCCTTGTTGCCGTTGCATGACGCCAACCGGTACGATTATCTCTTGATTGACTGTCCGCCCTCGCTTGGAATTTTGACGATGAACGCCTTGGCCGCGGCCGATCGGGTGCTCGTGCCAATCCAATGCGAGTATTTCGCGCTCGAAGGACTGGCGGTGATTACGCGGGTGATTCAACAAATCCGCGAAAGCGGGGCGAATCCCGCGCTCGACCTCGCAGGCATCGTGCTCACCATGTACGATGGCCGCACCAATCTCGCGCAGCAAGTCGCCGAAGAAGTCCGCCGCCATTTCGGGGAAAAAGTTTTCCAGACCACCATCCCCCGCACCGTCCGGCTGGCGGAAGCGCCGAGCTTTGGCAAACCGATCACAGCGTATGACTCCGGCAGTTACGCGGCCCACGCATATCGGGAATTAACCGATGAATTGTTGGCGCAGGTCAGCGCCACTGCCGCTCCCGCGCCGAATCCTTCTTGAGATCTTCCGCCGGCAACACCTGCGCCCGCCGCTGTTTCTTCGCCTCTCCGTTTTCCATCAAGGTGGCGTGCCCGGCGGGAGTTGAACCCACAACCTTTGGCTCCGGAGGCCAACGCTCTATCCAGTTGAGCTACGGGCACACGCCGCTTGCCGCATTATGCCTGGCCGAGGCCGCGGTGCAAGCAAATCGTCACCACCGCCGACCTTGCGCCGACGGCAACCAGCGGTCCGGCAACAGCCCCGCCATCGTCTTGCGAAACTCGCGGGGATATTCTTCGAGGGCGACGCGTTGGCCGCTGACATACACTTCAAACACGTAGCCGCCCAGTTTATCTTGGTGTTCCCACCACGTGTGCCCAGACAACCACCGGTGCCGCAGCCCTTTGACCGCCAACCGCTCCGTCTGCAACCGATGTTTCTGCCGCGGCGCGAGCGTCACACTTTCCTCGCCTTCCGCGATTCGCGGCGCGGCGTCATCGGCCGGGTTGACCAGCACCGCCCATTTGATGACCACGCCCGCCAACACCACCGGCGACAAATTCTCCACCTCGGCGGTAAACGACATCTCGTCGGTGATCCAATCCCGCGTGAACCCGCCATCGGCGGACCGGTAATCGTTTTTCTTGGTCTGCTGCGTTTGTTTGGTGACCTGCAACCGCACCGGCTTGAGTTGTCCCCAACCCACCGGCGCCACGGCCAACCAGACGACCGCCAGCCACAGCCCTCGTCTCGTGGCCGGTTAATATGCTGCTGATTGACGGCCACGCAAGCAAATCAAATTGACTCCGCCGCCGATTCCCCCAAAATGCCCACATGAACCTCGCCCTTTTCGGCCTCGGCATCATCGGCGAAGCTTGGGCGCGCAACCTCGCCGCCGACGGCGTCCGCGTGGCCGGCTGGAATCGCACCCCGAAACCGTTGCCATTCTATACCAGCGACGCCCGCGCCGCCGCCGCAGCCGCTGAAGTGTTGATCATCGTCGTTGCCGACCCGCCGGCTGTGCAGAATGTTCTCGATCACATCCTGCCGGCCTTGCGTCCTGGCCAAATCCTCATCCAATCCAGCACCATTTCCCCGGCCGCGACGTTGGCGTGCGCCCGGCAAGTCCGGGCCACCGGAGCCGACTTTCTCGAAGCGCCGTTCACTGGCAGCCGGATCGCCGCGCAGGAACGGAAGACCGTATTCTTCATCGGCGACGATGGCGACGTGCTGGCGCGGGCCGAACCCGTGCTGGCCCGGATCAGCGCCCGACGCTTGCGGATCGGTCCGGTCGGCAGCGCCTCGGCGCTGAAACTGGCGCTGAACGTCAACAATGCCGGCATTGGCCAAATCCTGTGCGAGAGCCTCGTGCTGGCCCGCGCCGCCGGCATCAGTGACGACACCTTTTTCACCGCGCTCAACTTGGGCGTCGGCCGATCGGGGTTGTCGGACCTGAAGGAGCCGAAGTTGCGGACGGGGGATTATTCGCCGCAATTCTCCATCAAACACATGGCCAAAGACCTCCGCCTCGCCTTGGAAATGGCCGGCCCACTCCCCTTGCCAGAAACCCGCGCCGTCCTCGCTGTGTACGAGGCCGGCATCAAGCGCGGTTGGCAAGACGACGATTTCATCAGCCTCATCCGCTTGCTGACTTGAGAAAACTGCTTGCCTCGGTGCCACCGCGCGTTCATCTTCCCCAGCCATGAACCGCATGGATCGTCGTCGCCCGAACCAACTTCGCCGCGTCAAAATCCACACCGACTTCGTCCGCACCGCGGCCGGGTCGGCATTGATCGAGATGGGCCACACGCACGTGCTCTGCGCCGCCTCCGTGGAAGAGGCGGTGCCGCGTTGGATGCGCGAACAAAAGGTAACAGGCGGCTGGGTCACGGCGGAGTACTCGATGCTGCCCTACTCCACGTCGCCCCGCAAATCGCGCGAGGTCAACCGCGGCCACGTCGAAGGCCGGACGCAAGAAATCCAGCGGCTCGTCGGCCGGGCGTTGCGCGCGGTGACGAACTTGGAAAAACTCGGCGCACGGACGATTTGGATTGATTGCGACGTGCTGCAGGCCGATGGCGGGACGCGCACGGCGGCGATCACGGGCAGTTACGTGGCGTTGGTGCTCGCGCTGCGCAAACTCCAAAAGACCGGGGCGTTGAAAGAATGGCCGGTCACCACGAGCGTGGCGGCGGTCAGCGTCGGTGTGGTGGATGGCGAACCACTGCTTGATCTCTGTTACGCGGAAGACGTGAAAGCGGCAGTGGACATGAATGTGGTCATGACCGGCAACGGCCAGTTTGTGGAAGTGCAGGGCACCGCCGAGAAACAGCCGTTCACCCAGAAAGACCTCGACCGGCTGTTGCAACTTGCCCGGCACGGCATCGCGGAATTGGTCGCCGCGCAAGCGAAGGCGCTCGGCTGACCTAAGTTCGTCAGTCAGCGGGAGGATTTTGAATCGTTGCGTGGGTTTCAATACGTCAGTCGTTGCGACGACGGAGCGCGCTCTGCGTCAAGGCGCGTGTAGTGCAGCCCCCCTTGTACCCCGCGCACTCGCGCCGCAAAATGATTTCATGTTTTTACGACGCCATTCCAGACTCGTCGGCGAGGCCGATCACACTTATTGGTCATTAGGTTCTTTCGTCGTGAGATATGACAGGACAGCGTAGATCCGGCTGCCCGGTAGGGTCGGACCGCTGGGCCGACCGTTTCTTGAAAAAAACCGCTGGCACTCATTGCCGTGCTGAACAAGCCTCAATCTGTCAACTGTGGATTCCGCTGAAAAAGCCTCTCGCTGATTTTTTTGCACTGACGAGATGATTTTGCTTCCGGCCCCTTCGGGAATCTGCTATGGCTATGCGACATGAGCTTGCCCACGTTTTCCACGCAGCAATCGCTGTTCAGCGTCGGCAGTCTGGCCGACAACCTCTTCCCCACCACCAACCGCTACCGCCTCTTTGCCGAGAAGGTCTGGCCGCGTCTCGTGCAGGCGCGCGCCACTCTCGAAACCATGGATTGCGCTGCCAATGGCCGCCCGGCCGCCGAGCCGGTCGTGATGACGGGCCTCTGTCTGTTGCAGTTTCTCGACCGGGTGCCCGACCGCGCGGCGATGGAACTGCTCACGCTGCATCTGGGCTGGAAACGCGCCCTGCACCGCGACCTCGACGACGGCGCCTATGATCCGAGTTTGTTGACGTACGTTCGGGAACGGCGGCTCGCACACGAACAAAGCGCGTTGGTCTTCGAGACGATTCTGGATGGACTGTGCGAGGCGGGGTTGGTGACCAAGCGGGCGCGGCAACGGTTGGACTCCCCCCATGTGTTGGCGGTGCTGCGGCAGATGAGTTCGTTGGAGGGCGTGCGCGAGACGTTGCGGCGGGCGTTGGAGGCGTTGGTCGGCGCGGCACCCGAATCCGAACGCCCGACGGCGTGGGCCACGTGGTGGGGACGCTATGTAGAATCGAAGTTGGAGTATCGGGCGGAAGAGAAAACGCTCAAGCTCGATCAAGCCGGCGCGGATGCGTGGGTGCTGTTGGAATGGGTGATGGCGTTGCCGGTGGCGGCGCAGGCGGAGCTGAAAGTCACGTGGTTGGCGCAAGTGTTCGACGAATCCTTCGAGCGCGTCGAACAACAATGGCGTGTGCGGCGCCAACACCTCGGGGCGGCGTGGTCAATCCCCACGAGCCGGAGGCGCAGTATCGCAGCAAAGGCAAGAAGAAGAGTTGGATTGGCTATCAAGTGCAAGGGGCCGAAACGGCAGCGGAAGAGCCGGTCAAGCCGGGCGAGCCGAGGCGGCCATTCGTGACGGCCGTGGAAACGCAAGTGGCCACGGGTAGCGACAAAGCCGGGATGGAACCAGTGTTGGC
>CALBCO010000177.1 GCA_937927265.1 uncultured Verrucomicrobiae bacterium
TTTGGTGAGCTGCATCGGTGACCTCCGTCGTGGTGGGTGCGATCAACACCCCGAAAACCAGTTCAGACTGCGGAGGTCACTTTCCCATTTGTCCTTTTCCCCAACAAGTCAGGATTCAAGGACTGACAGCATTGCAGCCCCGGAAAACGGGGATAGTCCTTTCAAAATCTCTGATCCCGCCCACGGGCTCGCCAGCAGTGACAGGCTTCCTGTGCCAGACTGCCCGACGGAGGTGGGAGCTGACACAAGCCAACAGTCACTCACGATTGCGGGCCGCAAAGGCGGTACCGCCGCACTGCACTCCCAGACACTGGCACGTCGAGCTCAGCCCCCGACGGCAGGCCGAGCGGTTTTCGAGCACGCCGCATCAGCGACGCTTGGGAGGGGGCGAATCAAACGATCGTTGCGCCGAGCGGTTCAGGTCAAAGGGTGGGACAACCCGCCCCTTCCTGCCGTCTTGATCAATGCCGGACTCGTCGCCGCCGTCGCCGCTCGCACAAACGATCAAAGCGCATCGGCATCCAAACATGCAGTCTTACCGGGCAAACTCCACCGCCCGCACCTCGCGAACCACCGTCACCTTGATCTGGCCGGGATATTGTAGCTCCTGTTCGATCTTTTTGCTGATGTTCCATGCCAATGCCACCGCCTCGTCATCATTGACCTGGCTGGGTTCGACCAACACGCGAATCTCACGGCCCGCTTGGAGGGCGTAGCACTTGTCCACTCCGGCAAAACCATGGGCGATGGCTTCCAGTTTCTCCAACCGCTCCAAATACAATTCCATGCTCTCGCTGCGAGCACCGGGCCGGGAGGCGCTGATTGCATCTGCCGCGCTGGTCAACACGCCATATACCGTGGCCGGCTCGGTTTCGTGGTGGTGACCGGCCACCGCTTGCGCCACTTCCTGGGACTCGCCGTACTTGCGCAACAACTCCGCCCCAATCACCGCATGCGAGCCTTCGACTTCATGGTCAACCGCCTTGCCGATGTCATGGAACAACCCGACCCGCCGCGCCAACCGCTCGTCCAACCCTAATTCAGCGGCCATCATGCCGACGATGCGCGCCACTTCGATGGAGTGGACCAGCACGTTTTGCGAAAAACTGTGCCGAAACTTCAGCCGGCCCAACAACTTCATTAACTCTGGGTGCACCTTCAGCACCCCCAACTCAAACAACGCATCGTCACCGGCTTTCTGAATCATTGCGTCGAGTTCCTGCTGGGCCTTGGCGACCTCCTCCTCGATGCGGGCAGGGTTGATCCGGCCATCCACGACCAGCCGGTCCATCGTGATCCGTGCCAACTCGCGCCGCACCGGATCAAACGCACTCAACACCACCGCTTGCGGCGTGTCGTCAATCAACACATTCACTCCGGTCGCCGCCTCGAACGCCCGGATGTTCCGCCCTTCTCGTCCGATGATCCGGCCTTTCATGTCTTCCGTTGGCAACGTGATCAGGCAACTTGTCGCCGCCTGCACGTGGTTCGACGCGATTCTTTCGATGGCCATGGTGATGACCCGTTGGGCTTGTCGCTCGGCGTCCTGTGTTGCTTCGTCGAGAATCCGCCGGGTCAACGTGGCGGCTTCGGCCCGGCAAGCGTCGGCTTGTTGCGCCAAGAGTTGTCGGCGCGCTTCCTCTGCGCTCAAGCAACTGATCCGCTGCAATTCGCGCTGTGAAAAGCGTTTCAGCTCTTCCAACTCCTCTTGCAACTTGTGCAATTCTTTCTCGCGCCCGATGGTTTGCGCCTCACGTTTGGCGACTTCTTGGCTCTTGCGCTCCAACAGATCCATTTTGCGATCGAGATTGGCCTCGCGATGGAGCACCCGTTTTTCCATTTCCACCAGCTCTTGCCGCCGTTCTTTCGATTCTTTCTCAAAACTCTCGCGGATGCGGAGCAGTTCGTCCTGCGCGGCCATCTTCGCGTCGCGACGCATGTTTTCCGCCTCCTGCCGGGCCGATTCGAGCAAGCCAGTCGCCGCGCGCTGTTTGCGCCACGCAACGAGCCAGCCGCCCACCATGCCCACGAGCAACGCAATTACTCCCGTGATGATCGGATTCATTGTCGGTTCCTCAAACAACGGATGATTCGGGTTTCGGTTACAATCAGGTCCATGTCGACATCGTGTCCGTCCGTCGGCACCTTCTTTACCACTTGAAAATCATAGGCCAGCGCAATCTTCACGCCGCGCGCGTCGCGGAGCAGTTGATCGAAGTAGCCCATCCCCCGCCCCAGCCGATGACCGGCTTCATCAAACGCCAAGCCCGGAACCAGCCAGACATCCACCTTGTCCACATGCACCGGCCGCAGCGCCACGTGTTTCGGCTCCAAAATCCCCAGCCGCCCCCCCACAAGGTCGGCGTCGAAATGTTTTAGCTCCGAGCAGATGTACCGTTGCCCGACGGGGTCAAACGACGGGACGCAGACGTGTTTACCTTCAGCCAGCAGTCGCCGTAATAACTCATGCGTCGGCACCTCCGTCCCAAACGAAACGTATCCGGCCACCCACGTCGCCGCCACCACTTCCGTCAACTGTAACACGCGCAGGCTGAACGGTGTTCCGGGCACGGACACACGACGCAACCCCTCCCGCATCTGCCGGCGCAGTTCTATTTTCGTTGGAGCAATTGTTTCCATTTCTCCATACGTTCCCGGATGCGAAGTTCAAACCCCTGATCACCTGGCTCGTAATACTTCTTGGTCGTCGGCAGATATTCTTGCTCCACAATATGCCCGTCAAAATCGTTTGCGTACTTGTACCCCTTGCCGTGCCCCAGTCGTTCGGCCCCCTTGTAATGCGCATCCTTCAAATGTTGTGGCACCGGTAACGTCCGCCCCTGCTCCACATCGGCCTTTGCTCCCCAGATGCCCTTGGCACTCGCATTTGATTTTGGTGCCGTCGCGCAATACACCGTCACCTCCGCCAGTGGCAGTTCCGCTTCCGGCAACCCGATGAACTCCGCCGCGTGATGCGCCGCCACCGCCA
>CALBCO010000178.1 GCA_937927265.1 uncultured Verrucomicrobiae bacterium
GGCGACGACCGGCCCCGTTACGATCACTGGCGAACTCCGTTACCAAGCCTGCGACGACGAAGTTTGTTACGCCCCGAAATCGCTACCGGTGACGGTGACGACGGCGATTGTCGGCGCGGGCGAGCCGGCGAGACCGGTTAATGAGGAGACTTTCGGTGGGAAAGGCGTCCCGGCTGTCGTCGGTTCAGTGGACGGGCGGGACGCCCATCCCACCAATTCCCTCGAATCGTTGATCCGGGAGCGCGGCTGGGTGATGGCGTTGGTGGTGGTGTTTTTTGGCGGGCTGGCCCTGAATCTGACGCCCTGTGTGTATCCGATGATTGCGATCACGGTGAGTTACTTTGGCGGCCGTGGCGACCGGAACGCGCGGCAGGCGTTTGGCAACGCGCTGGTCTATTTTTTCGGCGTGGTACTGACGTATTCGGTGCTCGGCTTGGTGGCGGCGTTGACGGGCGGGCTGTTTGGCGCGTTGTTGCAGAGCACGTGGGTGCTGGTTGGAATTGCCGCGTTGCTCGTGGCGTTGGCGTTGAGCATGTTCGGGCTGTACGAAATCCAGCCGCCACAATTTCTCCTCCAACGGGCGACGGGATTGTCCGGCCAGGCCGGATTTGTCGGCGTGTTTTTCATGGGGGCGATGGTGGGCGTGATTGCCGCGCCGTGTCTCGCACCGATTTTGGTGGCGTTGCTCGTGTTCGTGGGCCAACGCGGCGATCCGTTGTTGGGCTGGGCGTTGTTCTTCGTCCTCGCGAGCGGGTTGGCGCTGCCATACGTCGTGCTGGGCACGTTTTCGGGATTGTTGACGAAGTTGCCAAAGTCCGGCACGTGGATGGTTTGGGTCAAGCGAGTGTTTGGCGTGTTGCTGATCGGGGTGGCGGTCTGGCTGCTCAATCCGCTCTGGGCACGTCCGATGACGACGAAGTCGTTGATTGATTGGCAACCGTACACCCCGGCGGCGGTAGCGGCTGGGGAAAAGCCGATCTTGTTGGATTTTTACGCAGACTGGTGCATCCCGTGCAAAGAGATGGAGAAGACCACGTTTGCCGATCCGCGCGTGGCGGAAAAAGCCAAACGATTCCGCGCCGTCAAGGCCGATCTCACCCGCTCGGGTTCGGGGGCCGTTGAGGCCCTGATTGCCCAATATCAGATTGTGGGCGTGCCGACCATTGTCTTTCTGACGCCGGCGGGGGTGGAACGCCGCGACCTGCGCCGGGTGGGCTTCATTCCGCCGAACGAGTTTCTGGGCCTGATGGACCGAGCGTTGTCCCCCACCACGAACAACGTTCCCCACCCCACCGGTTTCGAGACGCCCGCCGGGCTAAGGCAACCGTTTTGAGTGAACCCGCGGTTGCGCGCGGTGGACAGTCGTGCAATAGATAGCCCCGTTGCGAAATGGGAATCTGGGGTGGTGATTGCGATTTCCACGGGCGGCATGGCCTGACAAGCGATGGGGCAGATTTTTCATTCGAGTGCAAACGCGATAGCGCGCGCGATGACCTTCGGCGCGGTGGCGGCGGTGTTGGCCGCGGGGTGGCTGGTGTACACGTTGAATCAATCGGTGTTTGTCACCGAGGTGGCGGTCGCCAAGGACCAGCCGGTGCCGTTCAGCCACAAGCATCACGTGCTCGATGTCGGCCTCGATTGCCGGTATTGCCACACGGCGGTGGAGCAGTCGGGTTCCGCCGGCATCCCGCCCACCAAAACGTGCAACAACTGCCACTCGGTGTTGTTCACGGATCAGGCGATGTTCGCGCCAGTCAACCAGAGCTTGAAAACGGACCGGTCGCTCGATTGGATTCGCGTGCATGACTTGCCGGATTACGTCTATTTCAACCACAGCATCCACGTGCAGAAAGGCATTGGCTGCACGACGTGCCACGGCGACGTGCAGAACATGCCGTTGACGTGGAAAGCGCAGCCGTTGCAGATGGGGTGGTGTCTGGAATGTCATCGGCAACCTGAAAAATTCATCCGGCCGCGGGACGAAGTGTTCAATCCGGACTGGAAGCCCGGCCCGAATCACGCCGCGGAAGGCCGGCGGCTGGTCGCGGAGTACGGGATCAACGTGAAACAACTGGAGAATTGTTCCGTATGTCACCGGTAAATCCTCAATGGCGCAGTTTGGAGGAACGGGCGGACACGCCGCAGTTCCGGCAACTGTTTGAGCGCGAGTTTCCCGAAGGCGCGACGGAATGGTTCGACCCGGTCAGCCGCCGCGACTTTTTGCGGCTGATGGGCGCAAGTCTCGCGCTGGCCGGCCTCGGCGCATGCACCCGCCAGCCCGAGGAAAAAATTTATCCCTACGCCGCCCATCCACCCGAACAAATCGTGCCCGGCAAACCACTGTTCTACGCCACGGCAATGGAGGATGGCGGTTACGGATTCGGTCTGCTCGTCGAAAGTCACGAAGGCCGGCCGACGAAGATCGAGGGCAACCCGCAGCATCCCGGCAGCCTCGGGGCGGCGGATCATTTTGCGCAAGCCTCCATACTGACGATGTATGATCCCGAGCGGTCGCAGGTGGTCAGCAATGCCGGACAGATCAGCACGTGGGAAAACTTCGCCGCGGCGCTCGCATGGCAACTCGCGAGTCCCAACGTCGCGCTGCGCATTCTCACCGGCACGGTCACGTCGCCGACGCTGGCGAGCGTGATCGCGGAAGTGCTCCAGAAGTTCCCGGCGGCGCGCTGGGTGCAATACGAGCCGGTCAATCAGGACAACATTTACGCCGGGGTGCAGTTGGCGTTCGGCCGTCCAGTGGAGACGATTTACCGGTTCGACCGGGCGGAGGTCGTTGTGTCGTTGGATACGGATTTTCTGAGCACCGGGCCGGGCCGGTTGCGCTACACGCGTGATTTCACCGCGAACCGGCGCGTGCGCGGCGCGGCGGTGAAGATGAACCGGCTGTACGTGGCCGAAAGTACGCCGAGTCTCACGGGCGCGATGGCCGATCATCGGCTCGCGGTGCGACCGTCCGAAGTGGAAAAAATTGCGCGGCAACTTTTGGCCGGTGAGGGCGTGTGGGCGAAGGATTTGCAGGCGCACGCGGGCCGCAGCGTGGTGGTGGCCGGTGAATGGCAACCGCCGGTGGTGCACGCGCTGGCGCACGCGATCAACGCCAAACTCGGCAACATCGGCCAGACGGTGTTCTACACCGAGCCGGTCACAGTGAACGCCGGCGGACAGGTGGCAGCGTTGCGGGAGTTGGTCGGCGAGATGCAGGCCGGCAAGGTCGAGGTGTTGCTGATCGTGGGCGGTAACCCGGTATTTGATGCACCGGCGGACCTGAATTTCCTCGACGCGCTCAAGAAAGTGAAATGGCGGGCGCATCTGGGGTTGTACGATGACGAGACTTCGGAGTGGTGTCAGTGGCACGTGCCGGCGGCGCATTTCTTGGAGACGTGGGGCGACGTGCGGGCGTTTGACGGCACGGCAACAATCCAGCAGCCGTTGATTGCGCCGTTGTACGGCGGCAAGTCGGCCACGGAATTTTTGTCGGCGGCATTGGGGTTGCCGGGCCGCCCGGCGCACGAGATGGTGCGGGCGCACTGGAAAGCGCACGGGCTGGAGTCAGAAGCGGCGTGGCAAGTCGCGGTGCATGATGGGGTGGTGCCGGGGACGGCGGCAAAAGAATGGAGTATCGAGAATCGAGGATCGAGGATTGACACCGCCAAGTTGTCGCCACCCTCCCTCCTCCAGCCTCCAGCCTCGACCGGTTTGGAAATCTTGCTTCGCCCGGATCCAACGATCGGCGATGGCCGGTGGGCCAACAACGGATGGTTGCAGGAATTGCCGAAGCCGTTCACGCGGTTGACGTGGGATAATGCGGCGTTGCTCAGCCCGCGCACGGCCGAGCAACTCGGTCTGCGGACCGAGCAGGTCGTCGAGCTTGGCGTGGACGGGCGCGCGGTGCAGTTGCCCGTGTGGGTGTTGCCGGGCCAAGCCGACGATTGCGTGACGGTGCATTTCGGGTACGGACGGCGACGGGCGGGGCGGGTCGGCAACCAGGCGGGCGTGGACGTGTTTCGGTTGCGGACGAGCGCGGCGTGGTGGCAGGCGACCGGCGCGACGTTGCGGGCGACCGGGCGGAAGGCGGTGTTGGCGTGCACGCAGCATCATCAGTTGATGGAGGGCCGGGAACTGGTGCGGGTCGGCACGCTGGAGGAATACCAGCGCGATCCGGAATTTGTGAAGCATCGCGTGCCTGAGCCGCCGGGGGGGTCGCTGTATCCGCCGCACCCCTACGAAGGCGCGGCGTGGGGGATGGTGATTGATCTGAACGCCTGCACCGGCTGCAACGCCTGCGTCGTGGCGTGTCAGTCGGAAAACAACATCCCCGTGGTGGGCAAGGACCAGGTGCTGGTCGGACGTGAGATGCATTGGATTCGGGTGGACCGGTATTTCGCGGGCGACCCGGCGGCGCCGCTGGTTTATCACCAGCCGGTGCCGTGCATGCATTGCGAAAACGCGCCGTGCGAGCCGGTGTGTCCGGTGGCGGCGACCTCGCACAGCGCGGAAGGGTTGAACGAGATGACGTACAACCGCTGCGTCGGCACCCGGTATTGCGCGAACAACTGCCCGTACAAGGTGCGCCGGTTCAATTTCCTCCAGTATGCCGATCAGCGGACGGAAAGCTTGAAGTTGATGCGCAACCCGAACGTGACGGTGCGGATGCGAGGCGTGATGGAGAAATGCACGTATTGCGTCCAACGGATCAATGCGGCGCGGATCACGGCCAAGAAGGAAAACCGGCAGGTCCGTGACGGCGAGGTGGTGACGGCGTGCCAAGCGACGTGCCCGGCGCAGGCGATCATATTTGGCGATTTGAATGACCCGCTCAGCAACGTGTCGCGTTGGCGGGCGGAGAAGTTAAATTACGGGTTGTTGGTCGAGTTGAACACGGCACCGCGCACGACGTATCTGGCGAAATTGCGCAATCCAGCGACGGAGATATGACTGAACCCCACCACATGCCATTGATCGAACCGGGGCACACGCATGCGACGGTGACGGATAAGATTGCCGCCATCGTGCTGGAGCGCGGCGTGAGCAAAGGGTGGATTCTCGGATTCTTCGTCGCGTTCAGTTTGTTCAACGTGCTCGCCTTGTCGGTAGCCTACCTCGTGTACAAGGGACTCGGCATCTGGGGCATCAACAACCCGGTCGGCTGGGGATTCGCCATCGTCAACTTTGTCTGGTGGGTGGGCATCGGCCACGCCGGGACGCTGATTTCAGCGATCCTGTTGTTGCTCCGGCAGGAATGGCGGACTTCGATCAACCGGTTCGCCGAAGCGATGACGCTGTTTGCAGTGTCCTGCGCCGGTATCTTTCCGTTGATCCACGTCGGCCGGCCGTGGGTGGCGTATTGGTTACTCCCCTACCCAAACACGATGAGCATGTGGCCGCAGTTCCGCAGTCCGTTGCTCTGGGACGTGTTTGCGGTGAGCACGTACGCGACGGTGTCGGCGTTGTTCTGGTACGTCGGGTTGATTCCCGATCTGGCGACGTTGCGCGACCGGGCGAAAAACCGGCTGGTGCAGATTGTCTATGGGGTGATGGCGCTGGGGTGGACGGGGTCGGCGAAGCATTGGTTCCGGTATGAGACCGCGTATTTGTTGCTGGCCGGGCTGGCGACGCCCTTGGTGATCTCAGTGCATAGCGTGGTGAGTTTCGATTTCGCGGTGTCGGTGATTCCCGGCTGGCACACGACGGTGTTCCCGCCGTATTTCGTGGCGGGGGCGATTTTCTCCGGGTTTGCGATGGTGCTGACGTTGACTATTCCGATCCGCAAGATTTACGGGTTGGAAGATTTCATCACGATGCGGCATCTCGACAACATGGCGAAGGTGATGTTGGCGACTGGGTTGATCGTCGGCTATGGCTACCTGATGGAAGCGTTCATGGCGTGGTACAGCGGCAGCCCGTACGAGCAATTCATGATTTGGAATCGGCTGACCGGCCCGTATGCCGTCCCCTATGCCGGGCTGTTGCTCTGCAACATCGTCATCCCGCAAGTGTTGTGGTCCGGGCGGGTGAGACGGAACATCCCGCTGTTGTTTGTGATCTCGATCATCGTCAACATCGGCATGTGGCTGGAGCGGTTTATCATCGTGGTCACGAGCTTGCACCGCGATTACCTGCCGTCGTCGTGGGGGATGTACTACCCAACGATTTGGGACTGGGCGACGTTTGCGGGTTCGATTGGGTTGTTCCTGACGTTGTTGTTCCTGTTCATCCGCGTGTTACCGATGATTTCGATTTTTGAGATGCGGCTGTTGGTGCCGGCGAACCGCAAGGAGAACGCCCCATGAGCCGGCGCCTCCACGGTTTATTGGCCGAATTCGACACGGCGGAACAACTCCTGGCCGCGGCTGAGAAAGTGCGGGCCGCTGGCTACCGGCAGATTGACGCCCATTCACCGTTCCCGGTGCATGGGTTGGCGGAAGCGGTCGGCTTCCAGCGCACCATCTTGCCGGCCTTGGTGTTGTTGGGCGGCCTAATGGGCGCGGCGGTCGGGTTTGGGATGCAGTATTACATCTCAGTGATTGATTACCCGCTGAACATTGGCGGGCGGCCGCTGAACAGTTGGCCGCAATTCATCCCGGTGACGTTTGAGCTGGCGGTGCTCTTTGCGGCCGGCACGGCGGTGCTCGGCATGTTGGCCCTGAACGGCCTCCCGAAACCGTACAATCCGTTGTTCAACGTCGAGCGGTTCGCGCTGGCGTCGCATGACCGGTTTTTCCTCGCGATTGAAGCGACCGATCCACAATTTGACCCGGTGAAGACACGCCGGTTGTTGGAAAGTTTGCAACCGCACGGGGTGTATGAGGTCGAGGATTGAGGATGGAGGATCAGATCAAATCCGGTAGGGCGCGCTGGCTCAGCGCGCCGACAGTGCTTGGGTGCCGGCCTGCGGCGGGCTGGGGACAGCCCGCCCTACCGGTGCTGCTTGCATTGGCAATGTTGGTGACTGGCTGCCGACAGGACATGAACGACCAGCCGAAGATGAAACCACTGCGCGGGACGGACTTTTTTGCCGATGGCCGGTCGGCGCGACCGCTCGTGCCGGATACCGTGGCGCGGGGACATCTGCGGACGAACGAGCATTTTTACCTGGGACGCATCGAGGGGAAATTGGCAACGAATCTGCCGGTGGCGGTGACGGCGCCGTTGTTGGCGCGGGGTCGGGAACGCTACGACATTTTCTGCGCGCCGTGCCACGACCGGACCGGTGGCGGCAACGGAATGATCGTGCAGCGCGGGTTCAAGCAACCGAACTCGTTCCACAACGACCGGCTGCGCGGCGAGCCGGCGGGGTATTACTACGATGTCATCGCCAATGGGTTCGGGATGATGTCGAGCTATGCGGCACAGGTGCCGCCCGAGGACCGGTGGGCGATTGTGGCCTACATCCGGGCGTTACAGTTGAGTCAGCACGCGACCACCAACGACGTGCCGGCGACGGAGTTGGAGAAACTCTTGCAGGTGAAACCGTGAACAGCCCCGCCACCAGCATAGAACGGCTCGACCGGTTGCGGCGGTTTGCGGTGTGCGCCGGGGTCGCCGGGGTGGCGCTTTGCGCTTACGGCGCGACGACGAACTGGGAGCAATTTATCCGGTCGTACCTGCTGGCGTTTCTATTTTGGTGCGCCATGCCAATCGGCGGATTGACGCTGTTGCTGATTCATCACGCGGGCGGCGGGCATTGGGGCTACGTGACGCGGCGGTTCTTCGAGGCGGCGACGCGGACGATGCCGGTGTTGGCGTTGTTGTTTCTGCCATTGTTACTGAATGTCCGCGAGCTCTATCTCTGGGCGCGGCCGGCAGCGGTGGCCGGCGACCAAGTGCTCGAACACAAAGCGCCGTACTTGAACGTGCCGTTCTTTGTGGGGCGGCAGGTTTTCTATTTTGC
>CALBCO010000179.1 GCA_937927265.1 uncultured Verrucomicrobiae bacterium
CATGAATAGACTGCGATGTGGGACTGCTGAGGTTGTCATTGGTGTGATCCTTTCTGGTTGATGGTTTGTGCCGCCGACGTTCCGTGTCAGCGACACCGCACTATTTGCCACAACCTCAGTGGCCCGCATAGCATCTACCCACGACAATTCAACGGCGGAATTCAGGTTTAGGTCTGTTTTGTGCACTTACCTTTTGGGCGCCGGGGGCGCCTTCCTTCCGGCGGTGACGGATCGCGCAAACCTGTTGTGCCACGACTTGGATTCCTCCAACCGCTACCTGGTCAAGACCGGCGGCAAAGCGGTGTCGTTGGGGGCACCCATCCCCCCGCTGCTCCTCCCGGCTCGGCGGCACCAGTCGTTACCGGTGGGAATTGCGCGTGGCGAAGTGGGTGTTTGGGCCATGCGGCACAACACGAATTTCACTGGCATTGGTGTTGACAAGGATGGAGTGACCGGCTAGAGAGGGCGGCCATGAACAAGCTTCTCGAAGGGAAAGTAGCCGTTGTGACCGGCGGGGGACGGGGGATCGGCGAGGCCATTGCTCGCAAATTGGCAGGCGAAGGAGCATCCATCGCCGTTTGTGATGTGATGTTGGAAAATGCCCGGCAGGTCGCGGAAAGCTTGACCCAGACCGGCACGAAGGCGGCGGCGTATGCGGTGGACGTGACCGACGGGAAACAGGTGCCGGAAGTTTGCGGCAAGATCGTGGCTGACTTTGGCCGGGTGGACATTTTGGTCAATAATGCCGGGATCACTCGCGATAATTTGCTGATGCGAATGAGCGAGGCGGAGTGGGATTTGGTGCTGAACGTGAATTTGAAAGGCGCGTTTTTGTTCACGAAGGCATTGGTGCCCGTGATGATGAAGCAACGGAGTGGAGCAATTGTGAATATTGCATCCATCGTCGGCGTACGCGGCAATGCCGGGCAGGCCAACTACTCAGCGTCGAAAGCCGGGATGATCGGCTTGACGAAGACAGTGGCCAAAGAGTATGGCAAGCGCGGCATTCGCGCCAATGCGGTTGCGCCGGGATTTATTCAGACGGCGATGACAGATAAATTGACGGACGCGCAGAAGAAGATGCAGACGGATTTCATTGGTTTGCAGCGGATGGGGCAGCCGGAGGATGTGGCCAACACGGTGTTGTATTTGGCCAGTGATCTATCGAGTTATGTGACGGGGCAGGTCATCGGGGTGGATGGCGGCTTGATCATCTAAGAAACCTTTGACAAGGAGCGAAGGTTTCGCGTAAACAACGAATTAGTTCAACCACGGAGGGTAACATGGCAGAGAAAGCAGCAGCCGATCGCGTGAAGGAAATCATTGTGGAACAGTTGGGCGTGAACCCCGAACAGGTGACGCCCGAGGCGAAATTTATTGAGGATTTGGGGGCCGACTCGCTGGACACGGTGGAGTTGGTGATGGCGTTCGAGGAGGAGTTTGGCGCCGAGATCCCCGACGAGGATGCGGAGAAGCTGCAAACCGTTGGCGATGTCATCAAGTACATCGAGGAGCGGAGCGAGAAGTAACCACGTCGCGTCTGCAGCCGGTAGCCGCACCATTGCCGGGGGCACAAAGTGAGTCGAATCGCAACGCTTTGTGCCCCGTCTGTTTGCGGATCGCACCATGAGTGAACGGCGGGTAGTCATCACGGGATTGGGAGTTGTCAGTCCGCTGGGCTGCGACGTGGAGTTGTTTTGGCGGGCGTTGTTGGCCGGCCAGAGCGGGATTGGGCCGGTCACCCGTTTCGACGCCAAGGATTATGACTCACGGATTGGCGGCGAAGTCAAGGACTTCAACCCGGCGGGTTTCATCCCACCCAAAGATTTGCGGCGGACGGACCGGTTTACACAATTCGCCACGGTCGCCGCAAAGAAAGCAGTGGCCGATGCCGCGCTGGATCTGGACCGGGAGGACCCCAACCGCATCGGGGTGCTGGTTGGCTCCGGCATCGGCGGCATGGAGACCATCGAAAACCAGTCGTTTACGTTGTTTGAGAAGGGGCCGGCCCGTGTGTCGCCGTTCATGATTCCGATGCTGATTGTGAACATGGCCAGTGGCTACATTTCGATGCTGCTGGGCGTGAAGGGGCCGAACCTCTCAGTGGTTTCAGCCTGTGCCACCGCCACGCACGCCTTGGGCGAAGCCACCCGCGCCATCGTGCACAACGATGCCGAGATCATGATTGCCGGCGGCAGCGAAGCGGCGATCACCCGGCTCGGCTATGCCGGATTCTGCGCGATGCGGGCAATGAGCACCCGCAACCAGGAGCCGCTCCGGGCCAGCCGACCGTTCGACAAGGAACGCGATGGCTTTGTAATGGGCGAGGGGGCCGGCGTCTGCGTGCTGGAATCGTTGGAACACGCGCGCCGCCGCGGGGCGCGGATTTATTGCGAGGTGGCCGGTTATGGGATTACCGGCGATGCTTTTCACATGAGTGCCCCGGCGCCGGATGGCGAGGGGGCGGCGCGGGCAATGGCCATGGCGTTGCAGCACGCCCGGCTCAATCCCGAACAGATTGATTACATCAACGCCCACGGCACCTCAACGCCGGTTGGCGACAAATGCGAAACGTTGGCCATCAAGACTGTCTTTGGTGCGCACGCGCGGAAAGTGGCGATCAGTTCCACCAAATCCATGACCGGCCATTTGCTCGGCGCGGCGGGCGGCGTCGAGACGGCGATTTGCGCGTTGGCCATCCGCGACAACAAGGTGCCACCGACCATCAATTACGAAAATCCCGATCCGGATTGCGACTTGGATTATGTCCCCAACCAGACACGGGACCAGCGGGTGAATACCTGCGTGAACAATTCCCTCGGTTTTGGTGGGCACAATGCGACGTTGGTGCTTCGCCGACACGAGTAAATAGGGCTTGCAGGGGGAGAGCCGCCCTTGTAAATTCCCGCGCCTTGCTTGTTATGAAAGAAAAAATTCATCCAGACTACGCGACGGCAGTGATTCACTGCGCCTGTGGCGCGGTGTTCAAAACCCGTTCCACGCACAAAGACATGCGCATCGGCATCTGCTCGAAGTGCCATCCCTTTTTCACCGGAACGCAGAAGTATGTGGATACTGCAGGACGCGTCGAGCGTTTCCACAAACGCTACGGCAAAAAGACCGCCACCACCGCCGCGAAGTAGGGGAGTGTCCACGCGAGGTCCGAACTGGTTCGGGCCTCGCGTTTTCCTCTTATGGACCTGCAGCCCATCATCGAGAAGTTTCGGAAACGGGCGGGCGATCTCGAAGCGGAATTATCACAGCCGGCAGTGTATGCTGACCAGCGGCGGGCCGGTGAACTCGCCCGCGAGTTGCAGCGGCTCAAGCAAGTCTTGGCCGACCACGATCGACTGGTTCGCCTCCAACATCAGATTGTAGAGAACGAACAACTGGCCGGCGACGCCGAATTGGGCGAACTGGCCCGCGCCGAATTGCCGGCGCTGCAGGCTGAGGCGGAGAAGTTGACCCGCCAGATCCAGCTCGGCATCATCCCGCCCGACCCGAACGATTCCCGCAACACGATTGTGGAAATCCGTGCCGGGACCGGGGGCGAGGAAGCGGCATTATTCGGCGCCGACCTGTTTCGCATGTACAACCGGTTCGCCGACGCCCAAGGCTGGAAGATTGAAATCATAGATGTCAGCCCCAGCGAACGCGGCGGTTTTAAGGAAATCATCTTCTCGGTGACCGGGCAGGACGTATTCAAGAAAATGCGCTACGAGTCCGGAGTCCATCGTGTCCAACGGGTGCCGGCCACCGAAGCACAAGGACGCATTCATACCAGCACCGCCAGCGTCGCGGTGTTGCCGGAAGCCGAAGAAGTGGAGGTTCAGATCCAGCCGGAGGATCTGGAAATCACCGTCTGCCGGGCCAGCGGCCCTGGTGGGCAGGGCGTGAACACCACCGACAGCGCCGTGCAAATCCTTCACAAGCCCACGGGCCTGATTGTGCGGTGTGCCGATGAGCGGTCGCAGTTGAAGAACAAGACCAAGGCCCTACGCATTTTGCGTTCCCGGCTCTTGGCGCAAAAACAGGAGGAAGAACAGGCGAAAATGTCCGCCGCCCGTAAGAACCAAATCGGCTCCGCTGATCGCAGCGAGAAAATTCGCACCTACAACTTCCCGCAAAACCGGGTGACCGATCACCGAATCAACCTGACGATTCAGAACCTCCCAGCCATCCTCGACGGCGACCTTGACGAGTTGCTTGCCGCCCTGATGACTGACGATTACAACCGCCGCCTTGCCGCCGCGCAGTGACCAGTGTAGTCTCGGTTCGTGCAGATTTTGGAGATTATCAACAAGACGGTGCCGTTTTTTCAGAAGCACGGGATCGAGAATCCCCGGCTGAATATCGAGTGGCTGCTGGCGCACGTCCTGAACAAGAAACGGCTCGAACTCTATCTGCAATTCGAGCGGGAAGTGGACGAGCCGACGTTGGCGCGGTTGCGGGAATTAGTGCGGCGGCGGGCCGGGGGTGAGCCAATCCAGTATGTGACCGGGGAAGCGCCGTTTTATGGACTGACATTTGCGGTCAACCGTCATGTCTTGATTCCGCGGCCGGAGACGGAATTGCTGGTGGAAGCGGTGATGAAACGGGTGCAACCGGGAGCGATGATCGTTGACGTGGGGACCGGTAGCGGTTGTCTGGTGGTGACGTTGGCGAAGCAGTTGCCGGGCGCGCGCCTGGTGGCGGTGGACGCAAGCGCGGAGGCGCTGGCGGTGGCGCGGGCGAACGCGCGGCGGCATGGGGTGGAAAAAAGTGCTCGCTTTTTGCAGGGTGATTTGCTAGAGGCGTTACGCGACAACGTGGGGGCTGATGTGGTTGTCTCGAATCCGCCCTATATCGCCAGTGGGGACTGGGTGACGTTGCCCAAGGAGGTCAGAGACTTTGAGCCTGTGCAAGCGCTGCTTGCGGGTGCGGATGGACTCGAAGTGATCCGACGCTTGGTCAGGACCGCCAAGCGTGTGCTCTCTCCCTCCGGATATGTGGCGCTGGAAATCGGCGCCGGGCAACGCACGGCGGTGGAACAGTTGTTCCGCGACCACGGCTACCACGGAGTCGAAGTGGTGAAAGATTTGCAGGGGCATGAGCGCATTGTGATCGCTCAAGCCGCGGCCTGATGGGTGAATCAGGCCGGTAACGCAGTGGCAGTACAAGGAGGGAGTCATGGACAAGTTGATTGTGAATGGGGGGATTCCGCTGAAAGGCACCGTCCGTATCAGCGGCTCAAAAAATGCCTGTCTGCCGATTCTGGCGGCGACCGTGCTGACACCCGAACCGTGTATCATCCGCAACGTTCCCGATTTGGCCGACGTGCGGACGATGTGTCAGATCCTGAAATGGATCGGCGTCCAGGTGAAACACGACCGACGCGCCGGCGTGATCGAAACCCAAGCCCCAAGCCCGGTCGGTGTCGCACCGTACGACCTCGTCCGCAAAATGCGCGCGTCGGTGTGCCTGCTGGGGCCGTTGCTGGCGCGGTTGCGGAGCTGCAAGGTTTCCATGCCGGGTGGCTGTGTCATTGGCAACCGGCCCATCGAAATGCACATCAAAGGTCTGATGCGGCTCGGTGCGGAGATTGTGGTGGAAAGCGGTTACGTCAATGCCCGGTGCACGGAACTTGTCGGTACCGATGTGTTCATGGGGGGGCGGTTCGGCTCGTCGGTGACTGGCACGGCCAACGTGTTGATGGCGGCTGTGCTCGCGAAAGGCACGACGATTATCGAGTGCGCCGCGTGCGAGCCGGAAGTTGAAGACCTCGCGCATTTTCTCCTCAAAATGGGCGCAAAAATCAAGGGGGCCGGCAGCCCGACGCTGGAAGTGGAAGGCGTGCCGGCGTTGCACGGCGCGGATCACGCGGTCATTCCCGACCGGATCGAAGCGGGGACCTTCATGGTGGCCGCCGCCATTACCGGTGGGGACATCGAAATCAAAAATGCCTGCGCGTCCCATCTCGGTGCTGTGCGCGACAAGCTGGAGGAGGCGGGTGTCACTGTCCAGCGCACCAACGGCACCGTGCGGGTCTTTGGCAGCGCGACGCGGCGGCCGTTTGAAATCACGACCATGCCGTATCCGGGATTCCCGACCGACATGCAGGCGCAGATGTGCGCGTTGATGACGATCACACCAGGCATCTCCGTGGTGACGGAGAAGATTTATCCCAACCGGTTTATGCACATTAGCGAGTTGGCACGGCTCGGTGCCGATGCGGCCATCGAAGGCAATATTGCCATCATCAAAGGTGTCCACCGCCTCAGCGGCGCGCCCGTGATGGCCAGTGACTTGCGCGCCAGTGCCGGGTTGGTCTTGGCCGGGCTGGCTGCGGAAGGCGACACCGATGTCCGCCGCGTGTACCATCTCGACCGGGGGTACGAACACATTGACACGAAGCTGCGCGAACTCGGTGCCTCCATCGAACGGGTCGAAGACGAAGATAGCCCCGGCTGATCACGCAATTGCCGTAGCTCCCATCAGAAGAGAAACGGGAACCGGCCTCGCAGTGCGGTTGTGACGCCGCACCGCCGCACCGCTCCCTCCCAGACTTGAATCATTCGCGTAGCGCTGAAAGCTTCATATTGCGGTGAACATCTTTCGCTGGCCCGGTCTCACCCAGCATTAGCAACCACGCTTCTTTCCAGTCTCCCCGCCACCGTATCGAATCCCAGCGGCGATGTCTTTCGTTCCCTCGCCCAGCGGCGTTGTCCCCGCGCCAGCCGGCCCCTCCGATGTTGAAGGTGACGCAGACATTCCTGTTTGCGCCCGGCCGCCGTCAACCGCCCAAGCCCAGCAGGCGCTGACTGTTATCGGTTGGGAAAGCGGTGTGTTGGCGCACCGCGCTCCAAGACGCAGGCTCCGGGGCGAAGCCCCGCCGGTGGGCCGAACGGGTTTGGAGTGCGCCGCGCGCGGCGCTTGGAGTTGTGTCGGTCAAGCTCAGTAATTTGATTAGGGGTTGATAGTTCTCCATTTTGGTTCTGTCCCTTTCCTTCCCCCCGAAAGGGGAAGGAAAATTTCCTCAGGCCGCCAACGCCAGTTTCTCCTTTCGTTGTTCGCGCAACGGTTCCATGTCCAAGTACCGCGCGCCTCCCAGCCACTCTTCATGTTGCTCAACCGCCAACGCCCGCGCCAAGCGCAGACAACTCCCCTCGTTCGGGAAGATCCGAATCACGTGCGCGCGCCGTTTCAGTTCCTCGTTGAGCCGCTCCAGCAGGTATGTGCTTTTCAGATGCTTGTGGTGGCACGCCCGGCAGCCGATAGAAAGTAAACGTCTCTTCGATGTTGGCCTCTTCGCCCACGCACACAGTTTCGGATACCGTTCCTGCCAGCGCGCCAGCCACGCCGCCAAGTCCCGCCGGGCTTCCTCCAGATCGCGCCGGTCGTAGAGCCAGCGCAATTCCGTCAGGCAGTCGTCGCCGGCCTTGCGCGGCAAGCAGTCCAGCGCGTTGCGCAGGCAATGCACATAGCAGCGTTGCCACGCGGCGGCCGGCAGCACCTCGGCGATGGCTTTCTTCAGGCCGGGATGGTCGTCGCTGATCGCCAGCAGCACGCCGCTCAGGCCGCGCGCTTTCAAGGCCAGTAGGAAGTCTTTCCAACGGGTCGCGCTTTCGCGGTTGGCCAGTTCCACCGCCAACACCCGGCGCCGTCCCTCCCCGTTGATGCCGAGCGCCACCAGCACGGCACGACTGCGGATCACGCCGTCCTCACGGACTTTCTCGTAACGGGCATCGAGGATCAGGTACGGATAGTCCTCGTCCAGTGGTCGGGCGGCCCACTGCTGGAGTTCGCCGTCAAGCTTCTGGTTGATCTGGCTGAGGGCGTCGGCGCTGAACTCGTAGCCGCACAGCTCTTCGGCGATGGCTTTGACTTTGCGGGTGCTGACGCCTTGGACGTACATCTCGGCCAGCGCGGCGACCAAGGCGTTGCCGTCGCTTCGCTCCGCCCTACGGGCACGCCTGCGGCGTGGCGTCTCGCTGCGCTCGGCTCTCGCTGCGTTGGTAGCGTTCAAAGACCTCGGTGCGGAAGTGACCTTGGCGGTCTTGGGGCGCGCGCAACTCCAGCTTGCCGATGCGCGTGATCAGGCCGCGGGAGTAGTAGCCGCTGCGGTAGCCCAAGCGGGTGTTGGTCCGTTCGCTCTTGGCCGCGTGGAGGCTTTGTTCCATATCGAGTTCGAGGACTTCCTGGACGATCCGCTGGATGAGCGGGCGCAGGAAGTCGTCGTCCTGTTGCAACGCTTGCTTCACAACCTCACGACTGATGATAGACTTCTTTTGGGTCATGGATCGGTTCTCCTTGGTTGTGTTTGTTCTGTTTTCCAAGAGAACTACCATGACCCACTCTTTTGCTGAACCATCCCGACACTACCGCGCTTGGGATGGCCGGGGGCAGCACGGGTTTGTATAAGTCAAAAGGGCGTCACGCCTCGTCGGTTCATGCAAGACGGGTTCCCGATTCAGTCGCATCCCTCTCGTGCTGACGATGAGAGGCCTCCTTCCCCAGTCTTTTGATTTCGCGTCGTTGACATCCATCCCCTGCGCGGCCATGATGGATTTCACTGAAATCTATCATGACTACACGCGCACAACGGTTTCGGAAGGATTTGGCGGCAGGTTCGTATGATTTGATCGTCCTCGATGTGTTGCGGGATGGACCGGCTTACGGCTACGAAATTCGCCGCCGCATCTTTGAGCAGTCCCGGCACACGTTGCTCTGGCGCTCCGGCACGATCTACAATGTGCTGCACGATCTGGAGCGTCAAGGTCTCGTGACCAGTACTTGGCAGGGCCGCGCGGGCGGCCGGCAACGCCGGTACTACTCGTTGACGACTCGCGGGCATCGGGTCTGGCAGGAGCAACGGCGCGCATGGCGCGCGTTTGTGGCGGCGGTGAACGCGTTGCTCCGTTAGGCACTGGTCCGCTTCGCCGTCATCGCCCACCTTGACTGTGTCAGGGCCATGATGGCTTTCAGTGAAAGCTATCATGGCCGCGCGGGGAGCAGGTCGAAATGGAAATTTGTGATGCGCGTTTGGTGCCTGTGGCGAGCAAGAAAGCGGGAAACGACTCATTGACACCCGCCCGGTTGGAGGGGTAGAGAGACGGTACGATGAAATGGTTGAGGTTGGGCTTCATGTTGGCGGTCATGGTCGCGGCGGCCGGCTGCATTGTTCAATCCTTCCATCCCTTCTGTCGGGAGCAATCCAAAGTGCCAGTACCGGAGTTGGCCGGTGATTGGCAATTGCTGACCAACTTCGGCGAGGACGTGGCCGGTAAGGGGATCGTTTGGAGTTTCGAATCGCAGAAGATCATCGCCCGCGACGAGAAGACTAACGCCTCAAATATCGGCGTCGCGTACTTCAAGGCCGGTGGTCAGTTGTTTTGCGACTCAGTTGCCGGTGACACTGAGACAGCCGGTTGGTATTGGCTCTGGCATGTTCGGCCGGTGCACACTGTCTCGAAGGTCGAACTCAAGGATGATGTGGTGAAGTTCCGGCCCCTCGATTTGACTTGGCTGACCAACAAGGTTGCTTGTGGCGAGGTGAAGCTGGCGATGGTGGACAACCCG
Organism: uncultured Verrucomicrobiae bacterium; assembly: GCA_937927265.1. Classification (GTDB taxonomy): domain Bacteria; phylum Verrucomicrobiota; class Verrucomicrobiia; order Palsa-1439; family Palsa-1439; genus CALBCO01. The sequence goes on from CALBCO010000179.1 coordinate 9,559, forward strand.
AAAGACTCGTGGCCGCTGTACATTTGTTCACCGGCGGAATGGGAGAAGTTTCTCGCCCAGTTCGCCGCCGACACCAACGCCTTCCCAGACGCGCACCTTTACGTCCTCAAGAAAAAGCCGGTCAAGTAGCCGGTCGGCGTATTTTCTTGCAGTCCGGCGCGGATACCGGATATTGCCCCCGGCATGTTTCAGTCGTTGTCAGATAAACTTCAGTCGGTCCTGAAAAAACTGCGCGGGTACGGCAAGTTGACGGAGAAAAACGTTGCCGATGCCCTGCGCGAAGTCCGGCTGGCGTTGCTCGAGGCGGATGTCAACTACAAGGTTGCCAAGGATTTCATCGAGCGAACCCGGCAGAAGGCGTTGGGCCGGGAGGTGTTGGACAGCGTCACGCCGGGACAGCAGATCGTGAAGATCGTCCACGACGAGTTGGTGGCCCTGATGGGCGGCGGGGCGGGCGGAACCAGCCCCTCGCCCCTCGCCCCTCGCCAAATCCCGATGGGGAACTGGCTGATGGTGGGATTGCACGGGTGCGGGAAAACGACGACTTGCGGGAAACTGGCGAAACTGATGGTGAAGCACGGGCGGAGACCGTTGCTCGTGGCGTGCGATGTGTACCGGCCGGCAGCGATTGATCAGTTGGAAACTCTCGGCCGGCAACTGCAGATACCGGTGTTTGCCGACCGGCAAGAGAAAGACGTGGTGAAGATTGCCCGGCAGGCGCAGACGGTGGCGCAGATGCAGGACCGGGATACGATTGTTTTCGACACGGCGGGGCGATTGCATGTGGACGAGGAGTTGGTGCAGGAGTTGGTTCGGTTGCGAGAGGTGACGAAGCCGAAAGAAATCCTGCTCGTGGCGGATGCGGCGACGGGGCAGGAGGCGGTGAACATTGCGGAGCATTTCGACAAGGCGCTGGGCATTACCGGCATCGTGTTGACGAAGCTTGACGGCGATGCGCGTGGCGGGGCGGCACTTTCGATGCGGGCGGTGACGGGCAAGCCGATCAAGTTTGCCGGGGTGGGGGAGAAACTGGAGGATTTGGAGCCGTTTTACGCGGAGCGGATGGCGGGCCGGATTCTCGGCATGGGCGACGTGGTGGGCCTCGTCGAGAAGGCGCAGGAGGCGTTCGACGCCAAGCAGGCGGCGGCGTTGCAGGCTAAGATCGCCAAGAACGAGCTGAATCTGGAGGATTTCCTGAGCCAGCTCCAGCAGTTGAAGAAGCTTGGGCCACTGGAAAATCTGCTTGGCATGTTGCCGGGATTGGGTAAGATACCGAACTTAACTTCCGGGGAGCAGGACCTGAAACGTGTCGAGGCGATTGTGCAGTCCATGACCGTGCAGGAACGGCGTCGCCCGGAGATATTGAATGCCAGTC
>CALBCO010000180.1 GCA_937927265.1 uncultured Verrucomicrobiae bacterium
CCCATGGTGGGGCTACCTGAGCAGTTACTTTTTTTCTTCAGTATCTCACGGAAACACCTGCGGCCTGACGCTTTCTCAGACGGCACCCACGGTGAGGCGGTGTCAACGGCGGAGGTTGTACGCCAGACAGACCAAGATCCATTCCAAGTCCGCGCCAGCCTGCCCCCGCAATGAGAACCGCCGAAACCCCATCGCTCCTTTGATGATCCCAAACACCGGTTCCACCGTCTGTTGGCGCAACCGCTACAGTGCCCGCCCGGCTTTCGTTCGTAACCGGTAGTGCATCTGCTCCACCGGACACGCCGCCACCGGCGGTGGCACCGATTCCGCTTGTCGTTCCCAATCTTGCACCGACCGATGATGACCGGTTTTTTCCACCGCCGCGTACACGGTCGGCCCCGCGTTGGCTTCCACTGCCGCGACCGCCGTCGCGCTGTAGAATCCGTTCGTTGTCCGCCACCACCGCCGTCACCTGCGCGCGCACCGGGGCCGGCACGGTTGGCACCAACTGTTCTTTGTCGTTGGGCGCATCGGTGACGCGGGCGGCGACGATCAACCGACTGTCGGTTCCCACCGCCGCTTGCGCGTTGTAGGCTTGTTCAAAATGTTCGCCGTTGCCGGCTTTCATGATGCGACTTTGCAGATCGGTGAAGTTGTATTGGTCTTTCGGCGACGGCGTGCTCGACGGCGGTTGGGGATTGCACCCGCGCACCGTCTCGCCGCGTTCGCGCCGGGCCGCGCGGTCGGCTTGTTTCGCCTCGTACACCGGTTGTTCCTGCGTGGCGCGGTGGCGGACGCGTTCCTCGATCACGGCGCGCGCCGTTTGCAGCTTCGCCAACCGGTCGCGGCACCGGGCGATCTCGGCGGGAATCGTCAGGCCGTCCTGCAACGGCGTGCTGTCGGCTTGCTCGGCTTTGGCCAGCCATTGCGCGACTTCGCGGTGCAGCCATTCGATCTGTTCGCCGGCGCGTTGGTCGCTGACCGCGCTGTGCTTGCTGGCGTTGGCCAACACTTTGGTGCCGTCGACGGCGAGCGTGAGTTGACCGAGTTTCAACAGCTTGCACTCCTGCGCCAAGGCCAGCACTTGGACGAAACTCTCGGCCAACACCGCCTTGTTCTGCCGCCGAAACTCACCAATCGTGTCGTGATCGGGATGCGTGTCGCCGGTGAGCAAGCGCACCGCGACATCGGTGTGCGTGGCGCGTTCGATGGCGCGCGAACGGAACGTGCCGGTGGCGTAACAATCGATCGCCAAGCTGAGTATCATGCGGGGCGGAAACTGTGCACTGCCTGTGCCGCACTCGTTGACGCGCAGGGTGGTCAGCGGCAAGCTCTCGACGGCGTCGAGAATGTCATGGACCAGGTGGTCTTCGGTCACCCACTGCCGCAAATCGGGCGGCAACAGCAGAGGGGTGTCCCGATCAATGTTGACGAGTCGTGCTGCCATGCGGGCGATTCGACCGGAAGACAAAAGAGGCCGGAAGAAAAAAACTGCTGTTCCCGCAAAAAAATCTTCGCCCGCTAAGCCCGACAGGCTGCTAGGGTGGGCAGCCGGCGCCCGGCGTCGTCTCGGGAGGGAGTCCCCTCCGACTACGCCTACGGGGACTTCCTCCCCGACCAACAAGGGGACATTTCCAAAGAGTTTTGACAGTTGGAGAACCTGGCGGAGAGGGAGGGATTCGAACCCTCGATAGAGGCTTAATTCCCCTATAACGGTTTAGCAAACCGTCGCCTTCAACCACTCGGCCACCTCTCCGCAACAACACGCCCAAACTACCAGACCCACCGGGCGCTGGCAAATGATTTGTCTCTGTCGCCACCTCCGCTGGCACACTGTAACTTTTGTCGGGGGTGGTCGAATCGTAACCGATGAAACAACGGCGGGGCTGGCTGTGAGCACAGTCAGCCACGGGCGACTCATGGCTCCAGACCGCCACATACAATCCCCACCGACACCCGCGCAAGGAGGATTCAGCCCGATGCACAACACCACGAATATGACGGGCACGCCACGCTTTGTCTGCGGCTGGGAGACCGTCGCCGCCCGCTTGGATTCCTCACTGCTCCCAACCGTCCAGTCCGCCGCCGGTGGCTCGGGACATTTAGAAGAGCACTTGGCCGACAGCACACGCGAACCTCAACCCCAACCCTCGAACGCGCCGCGCAAGCCAGGGCCAACGCCGCCAAGCGCACCGCGCTGCCCTGAATGCCGTGTGGTACGACTGGGATGCGTTGGTCGCGGCGGCGCACTGCGTGGCGCCCCGTAAGCCCGCCACGCCGTTCACGCTGGTCATCGAGATTGACGCATAGAACATCCGCAAGCGCGTTGGCTGGGGGCAGACGGCAAAGTTGCCCGAAGACGGTCAACCGCCGGCGCGGTGGCACTGGGTATCTGGGGCCACCGTGTTTCGGCTCGATCACCGCGGCCAGACCGACGGTGGACGGCCTGTCATCCGTGAACGCGGCTTCGTGATGACACGGGGCGGCGTGGACAGCTTGCGCCCCCTACTCTGGGCGGAGGTGCACCGGCACGGGTTGGCGCAAGCGGCGGCGGTGCTGGTCGTGGCCGATGGGGCGACGGAATCGAGTTGTCGGCATACCAATGTTGGTTCAAGCGGCTGGGCCAATTCTGGAGTCAAGCGGGCGACGAAGCCTGGTTGGTATTGCCAGAGCACTGGCGCAATGGTCTTTGGGTGCTACTGTTCCCGCACATGGGCTGCAGTGATCCTTTTCACAACTGAGATTAGTCAGTGATCCCCCCCCGTAAAAGCGGATTTGCTGTCCCGCCACGATATCGGGCAACAACTGCGGGTGCGCTCGCACGCGCGCTCCGATGTGGGCGGCGGTTTCCCCGACCGGCGCTGGCGGTTTTGATTGATTCATACAACCTCCTTGTGGGCGCCAGTGTATCAGCCGATGGCTCACCCCACAAAATCATCTTGCCCAAAACTTCAAACTGCACCCCATCAAAACTTGCGGTGCACCCCGCCTCGGCTATACTCCCCACATCCGTCGAAAGGCACGGTCCGTGCAGCATTTGGTGGATTCATTCCTCGCTTATTTGACCGTCGAACGCGGTTTGGCCGCGCACACCCGTGTGGCCTACCGCACGGACCTCACTCAATTCATCCACGACCTCCAACGACACGGCGTAACCCAAATCAATCAACTCACCCGCCTCCATGTGACCGCTCATCTCTTGCGCCAGCGCGACCGTGGTTTGACCCCACGCAGCCTCGCTCGCCACCTTGCAGCTATCCGCATGTTCTGCCGGTTCCTCACACGGGAAAAACTACTTGCGGCCGATGCGTCCCAGACCATCGACACGCCCAAACTCTGGCGTCTCTTGCCCCATACGCTTGACTATGCCGAAGTAGAACGCCTCTTGGCTGCCCCCCATTCCCGCACTAAACTCGGCCTCCGTGACAAAGCAATCCTTGAGTTGATGTATGCCACAGGACTCCGTGTGAGCGAAACTGCCCAACTCCGCCTCAGCGACATCAATCTCGACGCCGCCTTTCTGCGCACCGTCGGCAAAGGCAACAAAGAACGCCTCGTGCCCATCGGCCGACAAGCTGCGGATTGCGTGCGCCAATACCTTGTCCACTCCCGTCCCCGGCTGGGCCGCAGCACCCCTACACGCAGTGAAGTCTTCCTCTCCACGCGTGGCGGCCCGCTCAGCCGTAAAACCATCTGGCATTTGGTCAAGAAACACGCGCGTGCTGCTGGCATTACCAAACATCTTACCCCTCACACTCTCCGTCACAGTTTTGCCACCCATCTCCTTCACCACGGCGGTGACTTGCGCGTAATCCAAGAAATGCTTGGCCACGCCAGCGTGGCCACCACGCAAATCTACACCCACCTGGACAAAGGCCGCCTCAAGGAGACTCATTACCGGTTTCATCCCCGTTCGGGACGGCGCCGCTGACCGTGCAAAAATCCTGCTCGCCTTTTCTTGTGTCCCTGTTATTCTGCCTGCGTTGTGTCGTCGAATCCCGCGCACTGGCCGGTCACGGCACGGCGCGCTGTGATCCCGCCACACCCAAAAAACTGAAGACCTATGCTCTTGCAGAAATTGCAAAAAATCATCGGTTACCAATTTAAAAAACCTGACCTTTTGCGCGAGGCGCTCACTCATCCGTCCCTCGCTCACGAAAAAGGTGCCACTGCCACGCACAACCAACGACTTGAATTTCTCGGCGACGCCGTCTTGCAGTTGGTGCTGACCGACCGGGTGTACAAGCTCTATCCGCAGCTAGCCGAAGGGCAACTCACCCAACTGCGCGCGCACCTCGCCAACCGCCACACCCTATTCCGCCGCGCCAGCGCCATGGGGCTCGGTGAGTTTCTCTTGCTCGGTAAGGGCGAGGAGAACAGTGGCGGCCGGACGCGTCTTTCCAACCTCGCCGACGCTTACGAAGCGTTGATCGGCGCCCTCTACCTCGACGGCGGTCTGCGTGCGGTTCGCAAGTTTCTGCTCCACCAATTTGCCGAGGAGTTTCACAACGTGAAACAAGTCAGCCCCCGGCAAAATCCCAAAGGACGACTCCAAGAACTCCTCCAAACTCACGACATGGCCAGCCCGCACTACCGCGTCATCCACGAGTCCGGTCCCGACCACCACAAGCATTTCGAAGTCGCCGTCGAATGGCGCGGCCACTGCCTCGGCCACGGCCAGGGATCCAGCAAGAAAGAAGCAGAAACCACTGCTGCCCTTGCTGCACTGTCGGCGCTCGAGCGCGGCGACCTGGCTGCCATCCTGCCGCCCCCGCGCCCGGCGGCATCAGACCGTTGAACCGAATAGTGACTTGGCTGGCGGCTGGTCGCCCGTAGTCGTGCCGGTCGGACCGCCCCCTACCGCGACGGCGCGGGATTGAGCTGCACGTCGTGCCGCTCAAAAATGGCACGCAACTCCGGCCGACTTTGGCTCAGTTGCCCCAACTCTTGCAGCGCCCCGCCGGCGGCGCGCTGCGATTGCTGCAACTGCCCAGCCAACCGCTGGCGCTCCAGCATCTGTGAGTGATAATGGTGGTTCTGCTTCGCAACAAATGCTGTGAGTGCCACATTGACCACCAACAAGAGTCCTCCCAAAACCACGACTGCTACACGCAACTGCTCCAGCGCGCGCGGGACATCTGTACCAAACGATGGCATCAGCGCGTTGGGGGTGGCGGATTCGTTCATGGCCGGCTCCGGGATTCGGAGTTCGCCGCCGGCAGCATCTGATGCCGCTGCAAAATCTCCCGCACCTTGGTGTCCGTGACGGCGCGGCTCCGAAACTCCTGCAACACCGATTGGACCAACTGTTGTTGTTGCATCAAAATCTGGACTTGTCGGTCGGCGCGCTGTGCGGCCCGATATATTTCAAAGTGCCGCATCACAAAATACACGTTCAACACCACGCTCATCGCCAACACGAGACCCCCATATTTGAGACCGGCTTGGAACCGTTGTTCGCTGAGTGGCATCGCGCTGTGCCTCCTCAGAAATAGTTGTGCGGCCGAAATGTGAGCACGTTCCGATTTTGATCCAGGGCGTTGATCTGCGCCATTTCCTGTTCGCTCAGCGTGAAATCGCCCAAGTGAAGGTTCTGTTGCACCCGGTCGGGGTGGCGCGATTTCGGGATGATGATGTTGCCGAGCTGCAGCGACCATTTCAGCATGACTTGTTGCGGCGTTTTGCCGTGCGCCGCCGCAATGGTGTGGAGCACCGGTGGTAGTTCAATGGATGCCCGCGCCAGCGGCGAGTAGGCCATGATACGGATCCCCTTCTGCCGACAATACGCAGTCAATTCCGGCTGTTGATAAAACGGATGAAACTCAATCTGATTGACCACCGGCGTGGAACAACCCGCCGCAAAAAATACCTCCTCAAACCGTCTTACACTGAAATTACTCACGCCCAGCGACCGGATCATCCCCAGCCGTTGCAATTCCTCCATCGCGTGCCAACATTCCACAACATCCCCCGTGGGCCAATGGATTAAATACAAATCAAAATACTCCAACCCGGACCGGATCAGGCTCGCCTCGCATTCCACCAAAATACTGCGTCGCGTAATGTTCCACGGTGTTTTTGAAGTCACATAAAATTGATCGCGGGGGATGCCACTGTGTTTCAACACCCACCCCAACGTGTGTTCATTATAGTAATGCTGAGCCGTGTCGAAGTGCCGGTAGCCGGCGGCGATGGCCTGCTCGACCGCCTTCGCGCAATCCTCCCCCTCGCGCAATTCATACAGCCCAAACCCAATCTGCGGCACTTTCGTCCCATCCCGCAACTCCACCAGAGGACTCGCCGATTTCGTTGTTGGACTAAACGGTGGTATGGCCGGCCGAGCGGTCATGGGAGCAATGGATTCAATTGTCTTCATACCCCCTATCTAGAGACAACATCGAATGCGGGTCAACCTGTTTCTTGTTTGTCTCATCGCGGGTCGTCCCTGCCTCACCGCGCCACGGCCACGCCACCGGCCGCATCCTCCCGCATGATCGCTTCGTACGCGGCGCGCGTCTGTCGCGTAATCTGTTGGTACAGATCCAAAAACTCGCGGGCACTCGCAAACCCCAATCGCTTCGCTAACAACTGCTGCTCGCGTTCCGTCTCCGGCAACCGCGACACACTGGCGTTTTCCATCCGTCGCAAGACCAACTCCACTTGTCGCAAGAACAAGTAGTTTCGCCGCAACTGCAAACTCCGCTCCTCGTCCACCCATCCAAGTGCTGTCAAGCGATTCAACGCCGCCAACGTGTGTGCCGTACGCAACGACGGATGCGCCGCCCCATGCCGCAGCTGCAACGCCTGCACCGCAAACTCCACATCCATCAAACCGCCCGGCCCCGTTTTGAATTCCCACTCAACCTGTTTCTGGTTGCCTCGCTCCGTCTCAATCCGCCGCCGCATCTGGCGGATTTCCGCCAACTCATCCGCCGTCAACGACCGGCCATAAACAACCTCGTGAACCATTTCCATGAACGCCGCGCCCAACGCGGCATCACCCGCCACCGGCCGCGCCTTGATCAACGCCTGCCGTTCCCACAACAACGCCCGATGACGGTAATAATCCCGGTGCGCCGCGAGGCTGCTGGCCAAAGGCCCCTTCGCCCCGTCGGGGCGCAACCGCGGATCCACGGGGAACAATGTCCCAGCTCCCGTTGGTCGCATCATGAACTCCATCAATTTCGTCGCCACACCAATGGCTGCCGCCTGTTGGCTCGCATTCTTACCGCCAACGAACAGCACATCCAAGTCCGCTCCGTAACCAAGTTCCCGGCCACCCAACTTCCCCAACCCAATCACCGCCAACGGCAACTTCGCCGGGCAAACCTCCGCCACCGCCATCCGCAGGCACGTCTCCGCCACATCCGTCAACTCCAACTGTGTCCGCTCCAAATCCACCAACCCCATCACGTTTTCGATGCCGATGCGCACCAACTCGGACCGTTTCCAACGCCGGACCACGTCGAGTGTCGTCACCTCGCCCTCGCGCGCCGCCGCCAGTTCGCGGGCCATTTGCGCGGCGTCCTTCGGCTGGCTCAACGCGCCCCCCAGACAGATTTCGTCGAACAACCCCGGCTCCTGCGTCAACGCCTCGGCCAAAAACTGACTCGCGTCACCCAAGCGGATCAACATCTCCACCAAACGCGGGTTGCTGGCCAACATCTCGTACAACAACCCGCGCGACCCATACGCACTCACAAACCGCTCGAACCGCGCTAGCGCCATGTCCGGATCAGCCACCTGGCCGGCCCAATGCAGCACCGTGGGGAACAACCGGGCAAACAACTCTTTCGTCCGCTGCGATACGTGCACAAAACCAGACCCGTGCAACAAACTCCCGACCACTTTCATCGCGCCACGCACATCGGCAAAACCGGCGGCTTGCAACTGCTCTGGCAACTTGTCTTCGGAGAACATCACGGCCGACGCCGGGCCCGCAATCCGTTCCGCCGCCGCCAACACGTCCTGGTAAATCGCGCGCACCGCCGCAGTCTGGGCGTCGAGCGCGACGCGGAATTTTTCCACCGTCGCAAACCCCATGCTCCGGGCCAGCCGATACTGCGCCCGCTCCTCATCGGGGATCGTGTGCGTCTGCAAATCCAACTCCATCTGCAGCCGGTGCTCGACATTTCGCAAAAACCGGTAGGCCTTGCCCAACGCCGTGGCCTCCGCCCGGCTCAGCGCCTGCGTCTGCGCCAACAACTCCAGCGCCCGCAATGTGTTTCGCTCCCGCACCAACACCTGCCGCGCGCCGCGCAAGAGTTGAAACGATTGGACGATGAACTCGATCTCCCGGATGCCGCCCACACCGAGTTTCACATGCCGGGTGAGTCTGTCTTCGCGAACGATTTCCTGCTCAATTCGCTCCTTGAGCACGGCCATCTCTTGCACCACCGTCGCGCTCAGATGCCGGGCGTACACGAACGGCTGGATCATCGCTAAAAACTCCTCCCCCAACCCCCCATCACCCGCCACTGGCCGCGCTTTGATCAACGCCATCCGTTCCCACGTCTCGCCCCGCTGCGCGTAGTAATTTTCACACCCTTCCAACGTGCACACCAACGGTCCGCTCGCCCCCTCTGGCCGCAACCGCAGGTCAATCCGAAAGATGTTTCCCTCCTGACTCGATGCCCCCATCGCCCGGATAATCTGCTCGGCCAGCTTCGTGAAGAACTCCTGATACGACACCTGCGGAGTCAAGGCCCCGTCACCGCCGGTGACGAAGATCACATCCACATCGCTGGAATAATTCAACTCCTGGCCACCTAATTTGCCCATCCCGATCACGACGAACCGCGCTTCAGACGGTAGGACCCGAATCTTGAACTGCGCCAACAACTCCGCCAGCGCCACCTCGTAAACCGCCTGCAAACACACATCGGCCAGGTTGGACAACTCCCACGTCGTTTCCTCAACCGTTGCCCGCCCCGTCAAATCGCGCGCGCCAATCCGCAACGTCTCCCGCCGCCGAAAACCGCGGATCACGTCGTATTTCAGCGGAGCCTGCCGGATCGGCAACAGTTGCCGCCTCAATTCGGCGGCAAGCCACGATTTCTCGCGCGGTTTTTCCAACGTGGCCGGCGCGATCAAAAAATGAAAGTACCGCGCGTTGCGCGTCAAAGTATCCGCCAGCGCCGGCGAATGCGCGCCGAGGGTCACCAGCAACTCCAGCCGGCCGGGGGCTTCCTGAAGGTAGTGATAAAACATGTTCTTGTTCGGTAACGCGCTGACCAATCGCTCAAAGTTGACCAGCGCCCGATCCGGATCCGCAGAGGCCGCGCACGTTTGAAACAACCGTGGGAAAATCCGGGCCAACCCCGACCGCGACAATTCATCCGCGGCCAACCGCTGTAATGCCGCCCCGCTGCGCTCGGGCTCGTAAAACCCGTAGGACCGCAACAATTTCTCCACCACGCCCGCCGATAATGGTCGCGCATCAATCAGCCGGCGCAGGGCTGCGGGGAAAGGACGCCTCATGCCGTCACATACCGCTTAGCGCGGCGTTTGCCGCATGTAATCCCGCGCCGCTTCGAGAATC
>CALBCO010000181.1 GCA_937927265.1 uncultured Verrucomicrobiae bacterium
GAAGTGCTGCGTATCATCAATGAGCCAACTGCTGCGTCGCTGGCGTACGGTCTCGACAAGAAGAAAGACGAGCACATTGCCGTCTATGACCTCGGTGGTGGCACCTTTGATATTTCGTTGCTTTCGATCGGCGATGGGGTGTTCGAAGTGTTGGCGACCAATGGCGACACGCATCTTGGCGGCGATGATTTCGACGAGCGCGTGATGAATTGGGTGATTGATGATTTCAAAAAGGAGTACGGTATTGATCTCAAGAAGCAAGCCGACGCGTTGCAGCGCATCAAGGAGGAAGCCGAGAAAGCAAAGATTGCGCTGTCCAGCGCCCAAGAATATGAGATTAACCTGCCGTTCATCACCGCTGACGCAACTGGCCCCAAACACATTGTCAAGAAGTTGACCCGCGCCAAACTGGAACAATTGTGCGACGATTTGATTGAGCGAACCGTGCCGCCGGTTGAGGCTTGTTTGCGCGACGGCAAGTTGACGATGGATAAGGTAGACGAGTTGGTGCTTGTTGGCGGTATGACCCGGATGCCCAAGGTGATCGAAACCGCCCGCAAGCTGATCGGCAAAGCTCCGCATCAAGGCGTCAATCCAGATGAAGTCGTTGCGGTCGGTGCTGCGATTCAGGGCGGCGTGCTCACGGGACAGGTCAAACAGGATATTGTGTTGCTCGACGTGACACCCTTGTCGCTCGGCATCGAGACGCTGGGCAATGTGTTCACCGTGATGATCCCGCGCAACACGACGATACCGACCCGGAAAAACGAGATTTTCTCCACGGCGAGCGACAACCAGACGAGTGTCGAAGTGCATGTGTTGCAGGGGGAACGCCCGATGGCGCGAGACAACAAGACGATTGGACGGTTTCACTTGACGGAGATCCCGCCAGCGCCGCGTGGAGTGCCGCAGATTGAAGTGACTTTTGATATCGATGCGAATGGCATTCTGCACGTCAGTGCGAAAGACCTCGGTACCGGCAAATCGCAAAAGATCACGATCACGGCGTCGTCCGGGTTGTCCAAAGAAGAAGTCGAAAGGATGAAGAAAGAGGCCGAAGCGCACGCGGAAGAAGACAAAAAGCTGCGTGAGAAGGTGGAATTGCGCAATCGCTGCGATGCGCGCGTCTATGAGACCGAGAAGTTGATGCGAGAGCACAAGGACATCATCAACGACGACCAACGGAAGAAGTTGGAGGAGGCAATTGAGAAGGTCAAAGACGCATTGAAACGAGAAGATACCGCAGCGATGAAGAGTGCCGAGGAAGCGTTAACGCAAGTTTGGCATGGAGTTTCGTCGGACATCTACGCGAAAGTCCGTGACAAAGCTGGCTCGCAAACCGGATCGGCCGGTGGGGCCGGTCGAACGGCCTCCGAACCCGGGGCCAAGAAGGCCGGCCAGGAAAGCGATGTCGTGGACGCCGACTTCGAGATGGTGGACGACGACAAAAAGTCGAAGTGAATCGTGGGACAGGCCGCTAGCCTGTCCGTTGGAAACCTGTGACAGGCAAGAAGCCAGTCCCACTCAGCAACAACCAAACAGAGGAGAGAGACATGAACGTAAAACCGTTGGGCGACCGGGTGCTGGTGCAACCGATCGAACAAGAAGAAGTGAAGAAGGGCGGAATCATCATTCCGGATACCGCCAAGGAAAAACCCCAGGAGGGCAAAGTGATCGCCGTCGGGCCGGGCAAACGCGATGAAAGCGGCAAGCTCATCCCGATGGACGTAAAGAAGGGCGACCGTGTGCTATACAGCAAGTATGGCGGCACGGAAATCAAGATTGACGGTAAAGAATACCTGATCATGCGTGAGGACGACATCCTCGGCGTGCTCGACTAACCAAAGGAGTGAATTATCATGGCAGCAAAACAGTTGTTGTTTAGTGAAGACGCCCGCAAGGCGTTGTTGTACGGCGTCGAAAAATTGAGCAAGGCCGTCAAGGCTACCCTCGGCCCGAAGGGCCGCAATGTGGTGCTCGACAAGAAATTCGGATCGCCAACGATCACCAAGGACGGCGTCACTGTCGCCAAGGAGATCGAGTTGCAGGATCAGTGGGAAAACATGGGTGCTCAGATGGTGCGTGAAGTTGCCAGCAAGACTAGTGATGTCGCAGGTGACGGCACCACGACGGCTACTGTGTTGGCTGAAAGCATCTATCGGGAAGGTCTGCGTAATGTGACTGCGGGGGCGAACCCGATGGCGTTACAACGCGGCATCCAGAAGGCCGTGGATGCGGCGGTCGAGGAACTGAAAGCGATGAGCAAGAAGGTCAAGGACCGCAATGAGATCATGCAAGTGGCTACGATCTCGGCCAACGGCGACAAAACCATCGGCAGCATCATTGCCGATGCGATGGACAAAGTTGGCAAAGACGGCACGATCACCGTCGAGGAAGCCAAGAGCATCGAGACCACGTTGGAAGTCGTTGAAGGGATGCAGTTCGACAAGGGCTATTTGTCGCCTTACTTCGTCACCAACGCGGAAACGATGGAGGCGGTGCTCGAAGACGCCTATATCCTCATTCACGAAAAAAAGATCAGCAGCCTGAAGGACATGCTGCCGTTGTTGGAGAAGATCGCCAAAGTTGGCAAACCCCTGTTGATCATTGCCGAGGAAGTCGAAGGCGAAGCGCTCGCCACCCTCGTTGTCAACAAGCTGCGCGGCACGATACAAGTGGCTGCGGTGAAGGCTCCCGGCTTTGGTGACCGGCGGAAAGCCATGTGCGAAGACATTGCCATCCTCACCGGTGGCAAGTTCCTGAGCGAAGACTTGGGGATCAAATTGGAAAATGTCCAGATTGAGGACCTCGGTCGGGCGAAGAAAGTCGTGATTGACAAGGAAAACACGACGATCGTTGAGGGCGCTGGCAAACAGAGTGATGTGCAGGGCCGGATCAACCAGATCCGTAAGGCCATCGAAGAAACCACCAGCGACTACGACCGTGAGAAATTGCAGGAGCGGTTGGCGAAGTTGGCCGGTGGCGTGGCCGTGGTCCGTGTCGGCGCGGCAACCGAAACCGAAATGAAAGAAAAGAAGGCGCGTGTCGAGGATGCGTTGCACGCCACCCGTGCGGCCGTCGAAGAAGGCATCGTTCCTGGTGGTGGTGTGGCCTTGATTCGCTGCATCGAGAAACTGGAGAGCCTCAAGCTCAAGGGCGACGAAGCGATCGGCGCGCAGATTGTCCGCCGCGCCGTCGAAGAGCCACTGCGGCAACTCGCGGCCAATGCGGGCGAAGAAGGCTCGCTCATCGTTAAGGAAGTCGCAGCCCGAAAGGGTTGGGAAGGCTTCGACTGCGAGAAGATGGAGTACGTGGACATGGGCAAGGCCGGAATCATAGATCCGACCAAGGTCACTCGCACAGCACTCCAGAATGCCGCTAGCATCGCCGGTTTGTTGCTGACCACCGAGTGCTGCGTCACCGAAGTGCCGGAGAAGGAAAAAGCTCCAGCCGGTGGCCCCGGTGGCGGTATGGGCGGCATGGACTACTAAGTCCGGACACCTGCCGTATTCGGAAATGGCGGGGCGGTCCCAAACCGGGGCCGCCCCGTGCCGAATTTAAGACTTGTGAGGAATGGTGGAATCGCCTAGCGTGTGACCTGCTTTTATGAACAGCAAACTACTCGAAGCCGCCTTGCAGCGCGTTGGGACGCCCGAATTGTTGGTCAACATCGTTTCCCGGCGGGTCCGGCAACTCGCCCAGGGGCACCGGCCCATGATCGTGGCCGGCTCGCGCATGGATCACGCCGATGTCGCTCTTCAAGAAATTGTGGAAGGCAAATTGAGCTACGAACTACCGCCGGTCGCGAAAGACGACGGGACGTTCGAAGCGGTTTGACAGTTTTTTTCATCGGCAGACGGCCAGTGCGGGGCTATATTCCAAGCCATGCTGGCGGTCATTCACAACCACAAGGCGCGACGCGATTATTTCATCCTCGAATCGATCGAGGCAGGGATCGAACTCAAGGGTACCGAGGTCAAATCTCTTCGAGCAGCACGCGCTTCGATTGACGAGGCGTTTGCCCGCATCGAGCGCCAGCAGTGCTGGCTGTATAACGCCCACATCGCCCATTACGAACAGGGCAACCGCTGGAACGTGGACCCGCTGCGTCGCCGCCGTCTGCTCCTTCATAAAAAAGAAATCCACCGTCTGGCCAGCCTGCTCGGTGCCAAAGGCATAGTATTGGTGCCGCTCAAGATCTATTTCACCAAAAGCTTCGCCAAGGTTGAACTCGCTGTCGGCAAGGGCAAAACGCAAATTGACAAACGCGAAGCAATGAAACGCAAAACGCACGAACGGGAGATTGATCGCGCCCTGCGCGAAAGGACAAAACAATGAAAACGATGTTGGTAATCGTGGCTTTTCTCGCCGGGCTTGGCGGCGGATTTTTGCTCGGCCGGTGGCTTGGTCGCTTCGGCGCGTTGCCCTCGCACCCGCCTGTGGCGATCGTGACG
This sequence comes from uncultured Verrucomicrobiae bacterium, assembly GCA_937927265.1. Lineage (GTDB taxonomy): Bacteria > Verrucomicrobiota > Verrucomicrobiia > Palsa-1439 > Palsa-1439 > CALBCO01. Next base: position 4,455 of record CALBCO010000181.1, read on the forward strand.
GCCACTCCTGCGGAGCGGGCATCGCCGCCTTCCCCGGTCGCGCCCACCCCGCCGGCCGCGGCAACGACTCTGGCACAACTGGAAACGGCATTGCGAACCGGCCGCGGTAGGGATTATCAGAAAGTCGCCACACTGGTTGCCGGCTTGGATGTGAGCCAGATCCGCGCGGCGATTGCCGCTGCTGAGGCCAATCCGAACCTTCATCTCCGACAGGTGGCGTTGGCCCAATTATTGAGCCGGTGGGCGCAGACCGACCGGCCCGCGGCCTTGCAATATGCCGAAAGCATAACGAACAACCGTTCCCGGCAAATCGCCGTCGAAGCGGTGGTCGGTTCGTGGCTTGAAACCGATTGGGCCGGCGCCACCGCGTATGTCCAGCAATTGCCCGCCTCCACATTGAAACACCAGTTATTGGCCCAAGTCGCGGGGAAACTGGCGGAGACCGACCCGCGCGGGGCATTGGCCATGGTGAGCAGCGTGCCGGGGGGAAATTCCCGGCACCAGATGCTTTGGCCCATCTTTAGCCAATGGGCAATGAAGTCGCCGCGCGATGCTGTGGCGGCGGCGATACAGTTGACGGGCGGGCGGGACCGTGACAATGCGCTGGCGGCGGTGGCGAACCAATGGGCGCAACAGGACCCCGACGCGGCGTTGGCGTGGGCGCAAACCCTGCCCGCGGGTAACACCCGCAATCAAGCCCTGCAAAACGTGCTGGCCGTCTATGCCGTCAAAGACCCCGTGGCGGCGGCGCGTCTGGCCGCGCAAATGCCAGCCGGCCAGATGCAAAATCAAGCCATTGCCAGCATCGCGTCGCAATGGGCGCAAACCGACCTGACCGGCGCGATGGCTTGGGTGCAGTCGCTGCCCATGGGACAGGGCAAACAAAATGCGTTGAGTAGCCTGCTCCATCAATTCGCGAGTCAGGACCCGGTCAAAGCCGCGGCGTTGGCGGAATCCCTCCCGGCGGGAAAACTGCGTAACAATGCCTACCAACAAATCGCCTGGCAATGGGCCAACACTGACCTCGACGGGGCTGTGCGTTGGGTTCAGTCGTTGCCGGAGGGCAGCGGCCGCACGGCGGCGCTCCAACAGATCTCCAACCAGTGGGCACAACAGGATCCGCGTGGCGCGATCAACTTTGCTTTGAGCTTGCCGGCGGGCGATACCCAAACCACGGCGCTTGCCAACATCGTCAGCCAATGGGCAAACAGCGATCCCGACGCGGCGCGCAACTGGGCATTCAGCCTGCCGGCCGGTACAATGCGCGATCAGGCCATTCGAGAGGTGATCAGCAACCTGGCCGGTAACGATCCGGTGACGGCGGCCAGTTACATCAGCCAGTTGCCCGCCGGCGCAGAAAGGGACAACGCGGCCCGCGCCGTCGTCTCACAATGGGGTTATCAGGACCCGCAAGCGGCGGCAGCTTGGATAATGCGGTTTGCCGACGGCAACACCAAGGACAACCTGCTCAATCAACTGGCCGGCCAATGGGCCTACCACGACCCGACGGGTGCGGCCCAATGGCTCAATACGCTGCCCAGCGGCAAGACTCGCGATGGCGCCGTGCGCTCGTTCGCCCAGCAATTAGCCCACAACGACCCCGCCACCGCAATGCAATGGGCGGACTCCATCGAAGATGAGCAAACGTGGCAGAGCACCACCCAGAACATCGCGTGGCAATGGTTGCGTGCGGACGCAAACCGGGCGCGGGCCTGGATCTCGCAATCCCAGTTGCCCGAGGCCATCAAACAAAACCTGCTCAAACAAAAGAGCCATTAACGCGAAATCAGCCGGCACCCGCACGGCAAACTCCGCGCAAGTGTTCAATCTCATCCATTGTAGTCCCATAGGTTTAGTGGCAATGCCGATAAGATATTTGGAATCTATGTTTTGTAAGTAATTGATAATGATTTACTTCCGGTTTCGTCGCAATTTTGCTTTAACGTGGGGATGCACCACAAGCATTCTTGCAAACATCCCCGCCAAGCGCGCGAACCGAAATCCACCACGG